>JBQDJW010000269.1:0-4842 GCA_052086425.1 Pseudoclavibacter sp.
CCCAGTGGCGACGACGCCTACCGCCGGCCCGCCGTCCGGGGCGCCGGGGCGCGGTGCGGCCGGCGACCCCGGTGGCTCCGGTGGCTTCGCACCGGATGCTCCTCCCGCCGACGATCTGACGGCCCGCGAACTCGAGGTGTTGCGTCTCGTGGCCCACGGGTACAGCAATCGTGAAATCGCTGGGGCGCTCACGCTCGCCGAGGGAACGGTCAAGAACCACGTGTCGATGGTCTTGGCGAAGCTCGGGGCTCGCGATCGCACGAGCGCGGTGCTGCGCGCGCTTCGCGACGGCGTGCTCTCGTAGGACGGCGGGGCCGGTCCGGGCCCAACCGGGCACTCGGAACAAGGACCCGGCCGGACTGTCCGATTACAGGGCTCCTGACGCAGGAGTCGCCATATACGCGTCTGCTGCGCCCACAGCCCTCGAATCGGTCAGGGCGCGCCGCACCTCGGCGCCGTTGGACACTCGATGCGGCCCCGCGTAGGCTCAAGTGTGTCAGTCGATTGACACACTTGGGGGCAGTCATGGGACTCATCTTCGGACTGATCTTCGGGCCGGCCGCGGTCGGGAGCCTGCTCGCGCTCGCGATCTGGATGCTGCGGCGTCGCCGTGGGGCACGGGCCGTCGGTGTCGTCGGTGCCGTCGGTGTCGTCGGTGCCGTCGGTGCCGTCGGTGCCGTCGGTGCCGTCGACGCCGAGGCGGGCGACACAGCGTCTTCGTCGGGTCTCCCGGCTCGAAGCGGCACGGTCGCTGGCTTCACGGTCGCCGCAGCGCTCGTCTGCGTTGTGCCGCTCGTCGCGCTCGACGTCGTCGGAATCCTGCCGCTCTTCGGCCTGTCGATCGCCCCCGTGGCGAGCCTTTGGGAACCGCACGACCGCTTCACGATCCCCCTCGTGCTCGCGCTCGTCGGGGTCGTTCTCGCGAGCATGCCTCTTTCGCCAGGACGCGGGCGGGGGCGCGACGCCGCCACCCCCCGCATCGCCCCGCTCGCACCACGGTCTCCGCTGACGTTCGTGTCGAGGTGGCAGCTCGTCGTCATCGCTGCGCTCCTGGCGATCATCGCGGCGCTGACGATTTCGGCGGGCGCCGCGTCCGACCCCGAATCCGGTTACACCATGTTCTTCGTTTCGCCGGGCGGCGAGCTGGGATTCGGCTCCTCCATCTACGGCTGGCGGTCATCAGTGCCAGCCCTCATCGCAATGGCGATCGTGTTGGCGGGAGCCGCCGCCAGCATCACTTGGATTTCGCGCGCACCCGTTGCGGGCGAGATCAGAGCGGATGCGCAACGCCGGCGAGTGCGGACCGCGAACGTCGCACTCGTTGTCGCCGGCGGGCTGCTCGCGCACCTCGCGATGGTGCTGGTCTCACTGTCGCGAACGGCGTCGATGGGCGGGACGTACACGACGCCAGAAGGAGCCATGTCCGTGTGGACGCCATTCGCCGCTCTCGGCCCCGCGATGCAGGTGACGGCGCTCGTCGTCCAGGCGCTCGCCTACGTGTGTTTCGTGACGGTGCTGCTGTCGACGATTCCCGGTCCCCGGCGGTCGATCGCGTCGGACCGTCGACCCGCGGCGACCGCCGATGGCGACGGGGCGGGCCGGGTTCCGACGTCCGGCGAGTCGAAAGCGGCCTCGGCGTCGGGCTCGTCGGGATCGGCGTTGACGTCGCAGTCGGCGCCGACGAGCGCGCCCGCGAGCGCGAGCGCGACCGCGGGCGCAACGGCACCCGAACCCGCGAGCGCATTCGCGACCGGAAGCATCCGATGATCACCCTCGACGGGTCGGCCCCGCCCGCGCAAGAGCTGACGGAACAACTGCGCGGGCTCATCGAGTCCGGGCGCCTCGCCGGGGGCGAGCGGCTGCCATCGGTGCGCCAGCTCGCGACCGACCTCGGCATCGCGCCCGGCACGGTCGCGAAGGTGTACCGGGCCCTCGAGGCCGAGGGGCTGCTCACGACGCGCGTCGGCAGCGGAACGCGCGTGAACCCGGAGGCCGCCGCGTCGTCGCCGCTTCCCGTCGTGGATGCAGCGCGGCGCTTCGCCGCGGCGAGCCGCAAGGCGGGCGTCGACCGCGACGAAGCGTTCCGCACGCTTCGGGCCGTGTGGCCTGATGACGACGACTGAGGAATCGGCAGAACCCGCTCCGCGACGCAACCTCGACGCTGCACCGCCTCGTATTCCAGTTGAATACGCTGAGCGGCACCCGAGGCGATATAGGAGCCTCGCATGCCGCTGAGCGTATTCAGATTGCAGCGATTCCGGCGCATCGCCCCTCGGTGACGCCGCGCGGTCGCCCCTACGACCGCGGGCGCGCCATGCGACCGATGCGGTACGTGGCGGGACCACCGGTAAAGGTGTCGTCAGCGGATGCCGACACCGCAGCATCCGCCGACGCGGCCCGCCGACCGCGAACGAGCACGATGGCGAGCATCCAGGCCCCGACGCCGATCGCCCAGGCGAGCAGCGAGCCGGTGCCCGCGAGCACCACGAGCGTTCCGGCGGCACCGACCAGCGCGCCAGACCAGACGCGGACCGGCCCAGCGGGCAAGCGCTTCGGCGAGGTGCCTGGCACCTTCGGCCCCCCGACCTCGTACCGACCCACCGCCGCGACGACGAGCACCACGATCGCGGCGACGGCGGCGATCCAGAGCGGGCGCGTCGCCCACCAGTCGCCCGACAGCGGTGCGGGCAGGCTCCAACCGCTCAGCAGCAGGCCGCCGGCGAGCGTCACGAGCACGAGCATGTGCCAGGAGTAGAAGGTCATGGCGCGGGCGTTCATCCAGGCGACGACGCGGGCAACCCCCGGCAGCTCGTGGATTCGCGCGAGCATCGGGCGCGCCGCCTCGAACAGGAACAGCTGCGCGACGCCGACCAGGATCAGCACGGGCGACGGCGGATTGAGGGCCTCGAGCAGGTCGAACGGCGCGAGCCCGAATCCCGCGACAACGGCGGCGCCCACGAGCGCGGCGGCCGCGAGCGGCACGAGCCGGCCTCGGGGCAGACGCTTCGTCGACCCGTCGGCGATGAAGAATCCGAGCTGCTGCACGGCGAGCCAGACGAACAGCAGGTTGGCGAATCCGATCGCGTCGATGCCGGTCACGACACGCGCGGCCTCGACCCCGACCGCCGCCGCGACGAGCCCGCCGAGCGCGAGCCACGGCGCGCGCTCGTGCGCCCGCGCCACGAACGGCACGGCGGCGCTGCACAGGAGGTAGACGCCGAGGAACCAGAGCGGTTGGCTCATGCGGAACCCCGCCTCGGCAACGAGATCGCCAGGCACCCCGACCGCATACAGCAGCGTGATCAGCGAGGCGACGGCGATGCCGGCGGCGAGCGCCGGCCGCACGAGGCGCGGCACCCGGGTGGCGAGGTAGCGCGTCGCAAGTCCGCGACCGTCGCCGCGTTCGTCCTGACCGCCCGCGTGCTCGGCCGCTGCACGGTTCATCTTGCGCCAGTGCAGCAGGCTCGACGCGCCGCCGAGCAGGAAGAACAGCGGCATGATCTGCACGACCCATGTCAGCGCCGCGAGCCCGCTCCAGCCGTCGAGGGCGTTCTCGAGCAGCGGCGCGCCCTCGGCGTAGCTCACGCCGACCATGAGCGAGTGCAGCACGACGACGATCACGAGGCACCAGGCGCGCGCGACGTCGATCGTCGAGTCGCGTCGCGTCACCGGGCGGCGCCCATCGCCGACAGCGACAGCGGTGCGCGGCGAGTGCGGGGTGCGCGCGAGGGCACCGGATGCTGCGGTGCGTCGCGCAGTGCGCGTCGCGCCGGCCGGGCGGTCCCGATCGATGATGGTCATTGGTGCTCCCTTGGTCGTCTCGGCGCCTGCTTCGGCCGATGACGGAAGCGTCGCGACCGGGGGTGCTCGGCCACATCACGCGGGCGGCTCCGCCACCCCCGACGCGGGTACGGGCGAGCGCCCCATACCCCGGTACGGGGCGCGCTGAACTCGCGCGCGACGCCCGGGCCGCGGGCCAGGCATACGCTTTCGGCAGCAGCATCCGGAACGTCTTCAGAAGGGGAGATCATGGGCCCGAACGGCCAGCCCGCCGCGGCCACCACTGGTGCGGACGCCGGCGTCGACCGCACCGCCGACGCGACGCAGCACCCTGACCCGCCGCGCGGCGCATCGAGTGAGGCGCAGAGCGACCCGTTCGTGACCCGCGTGCTCGACGCCGTCTTCGATCGCGATCCCGCGCGCCCGCACTGGCTCATCTGGCTGCTGGCCTCGATCGCGGCCACAACGATCATCAGCGTCGGAGTTCCGGTGCATCTCGTGACCTACGGGGTCGATCAGCTCGGCGGCGCGTTCATCGCGAGCGCGACCATCGCGTCGGTGATGCAGGGCCTCACGATCGTGCTCGTGTTCGTCATGCCCCGGCTCGCGAGCGTGCTGCACGTGATCGCGGTGCTCTGGCTCGCGGCGAGTTTCATCCCGCTCGTGATCGCGCCGGCGACCGGCGAGATGCCGTGGCCGCTGTCGCCCGTGATGATCGTCGGGTTCGTGTTCTTCCTCGTCGCCCTCGCGGTGCGGGTGCGTCCCCAGCTGGCGATCGGCGTGACCGTTTCTACGCTCCTTCCCCTCGCGGGGGCTGCGATCGTGGTCGCAGCTGCAGGTTTCTCCCCGAGCTCGGCGATCACGACGCTCGCGGTCGCCGCCGGCCTGGCGACCGCAGTGAGCGTCGGCGCGACGTTCGCGTCGACGCTCATCGCCGCGCGGCGCGAGGTCAAGGTCGCGCGCCACGAGACCGAGCTCGCCGATGAGCGGCGCCGCAGCACGCTCGAACGCGCCCGCATCGCGCGCGAAATGCACGACGTCGTCGCGCACAGCATGTCGATC
>JBQDJW010000270.1:0-4834 GCA_052086425.1 Pseudoclavibacter sp.
GCTCGTCACGGGCGCCCGCGCCCCCGTGGGCCATGGTGGTGCTCGGTTGCTCGTCGTGCACCCGTTCACGGTATCCGACGCGCTGCGGTCGACGACGAACGCCGGGCCGCCCGCCGAAGCGGAGCGGCCCGGCGCGCCGGTCGTGGTGCGAGTCGTCGGTCGGGGCGCGGCCTTACGCCTGCAGTGCCGCGAGCGCCTCGTCGTAGGCGGGTTCCTCGCCGATCTCGGGCGAGACGCGCGTGTATGCGACCTTGCCGTCGGTGTCGATCACGACGACCGAGCGGGCGAGCAGGCCGGCGATCGGGCCGTCCTGCATCGTGAGGCCGTAGTCCTCGCCGAAGCTCGAGCGGAACGCCGACGCCACGATGACGTCGTCGATGCCCTCGGCGCCGCAGAAGCGCCCCTGCGCGAACGGGAGGTCCTTCGACACGTTGACGACCGCGGTGTTGTCGAGGCCGGACGCGACCTCGTTGAAGTGGCGCACCGATGCGGCGCACACGCCGGTGTCGACCGACGGGAAGATGTTGACGACGACCTTCTTGCCGGCGAAGTCGCTGAGCTTGACGGGTGAGAGGTCGCCGCCGACCAGCTCGAATTCGGGGGCCTGCTCGCCGACGGCTGGGAGCTCGCCTGCGGTCGTCACGGGTGTTCCACGGAATGCTGTCTGTGCCATGCGCCCATCCTGGCACCCTCAAGCTGAGGGCAGTAACCCCCGTGCGACCGCGTGCCGGTCGGAAGGCTCGATCCCTGAGCCCGTCGAAGGGGCGACCTGTCGCAGAACTTCAATCCCGTCCGGATGTCGCCGACATATTCTCGCGCCATGCCTCCCGAGATTCCCGTCGTCACCCGCGAACAGGTCCTCCGCTACCGGTGGCACCGCACCGGCCTCGACGCGGCCGCAGACTCGGTCGGCGTCGCGGACCTCGATGCCCTCGACCTCGGCGTGCAGGACGGCGCGAACGCCGCCGGCGCCATCGGCCTCGTGAATCGAGGCGTCGCTCCGCGAGACGCGATCGCCGCGACGAGCGCATTCGGCGACGACCTCGCCCTCGCCTGGTCCGTGCGCGGCGCCCCGCACTACGTGCGACGGGTCGACCTGCCGGGCGCGCAGCTCGCGGTATCGCCATTCAGCGAGCGAGATGCGGCCAAGCGCACCCTGCTCGCCGGCAAGACGTTCGCGCAGGCGGGAATCCCCGCGCTCGAGGGGATGCGCGCGACGGCAAAGGCGATGCGCGATGCCGTTCCGCGCGGCGGCGCGACGGTCGCGAAGGGCGAGCTGTCGGCGATGCTGACGGACGTTCTCCCGCGCCCATTCCTCGTCGACTGCCGGCCGTGCGGCGCGACCCACCCGCACGAGCAACTCTTCCGCCTCTGCGCACTGCACGCGGGCATCGAGCACGAACCCGGCACGAACCCGCCGCGCCTGCGGCGGGCGCCCGACTGGCCGCGGCGCGCGCCCGGCCCGGCCGACCCCGCCGAGGCACCCGAGCAGCTCCGCGTCGTTCACGCGTACGCGCACCTGCTCGGCCCCGCGCAGCCGCGCGACGTGGCGGCCTACCTCGAGACGACGGTCGGCGAGGTGAAGGCGAACTGGCCGCACGACGTCCGCGAGGTCGAGATCGACGGGAGCCGCGCATCCGTGCCCGCTGCCGATCTCGACGCGCTCGTCGCCGCGAGCGAACCGAACGACGGCGCACCCGCCCTGCGGCTGTTGAGCGGCTTCGACCTCGTGCTCGCGGCGAAAGACCGCGAGCGGCTGGTGCAGGATCCGGCACGACGCAAGCAGGTGTGGCCGGTGCTCGGGCGGCCCGATGTCGTCGCGATCGACGGCGAGCCCATCGGCGTGTGGCGGCCAAGGTCGAGGGGCCCCGCGCTCACGCTGACGGTCGAGCTGTGGGCAGGCGTCCCGGGCGGCGCCTCGGGGGCATCGCTCGCAGGGGTGCGTTTCACGGATGCGGTGGGCGAGCAGGCCGAGCGCGTCGCCGAAGCGCGGGGCCAGCGGCTCGCCGCCCTCGATCTCGCGTGAGGCGGTGATCGCGACGCCCGGAGCGTCGCCCGCCATGTCGCTCCGGACGACGCGCGGACCTTGCCGGCGCATGACCAGGCGCCTCGCTCGAGAGTTCCGCCCGGGCGTTGCCACCTGTGCGTTGTCCGGGACATCGACCGGCCGAATGAACTCTGGAGTGTCGCCCTCGGGCCTTGCCGCGCACCGCACGCGCCATGCCCCCGCGCGCCGCGTTCCTGAATCGCGAAGCGCGCTCATAGCAAACCGGACCGCGCAGTGGCAGAATGCCGCGCGTGTCAACTATCCACGACTTCAACGCCGAGCTGCTCGACGGCACCCCCGTCGACCTCGGCGATTACCGCGGCCAGGTGCTCCTGGTCGTCAACACGGCCAGCAAGTGCGGCTTCGCGCCGCAGTTCTCCGGCCTCGACGAGTTGTTCCGCAAGTACCAGGATCGCGGCTTCGCCGTTCTGGGCTTCCCGAGCAACCAGTTCTTGCAAGAGCCAGGCTCGAGCAAGCAAATCGGCGAGGTGTGCTCGCTCAAGTTCAACGTCAGCTTCCCCATGTTCGCGAAGGTCGACGTCAACGGCCACGACTCGCACCCGGTCTGGCAGTTCCTGAAGCAGGAACGCTCGGGCATGCTCTCGAGCGCGATCAAGTGGAACTTCACGAAGTTCCTCGTCGGCCGCGACGGTCACGTCGTACGCCGTTATCCGCCGAACGCCGAGCCCGAGACGCTCAGGCACGACATCGAGGAGGCGCTCAAGGCGCCCGCAGAGTCGACCACAGCGTGATTCGCCAGCTCGCGTGGCGCATCCGGGCCCATCGGGCCGACGGATGCGCGCGCGAGGCCGGCTAGTTCGATTCGGCGATGGCCGCGAGACGCTCGAGCGATGCCTCGAGCCAGTCGACCGTCGTCTTGCGCGCCCGCACCTGGCGGGCCTCGTCGTGCAGCTGCGACCAGTCGTAGGTGTGCGTCACGCGGGTGCCGTCGCCGTCCGGCTCGAGCTCCCAGCGCCACAGGTGACCGGGCTGCGGCTGGCCGACCTCTGACGGACGCCAGGCGATGCGCCGCCCCTCATCGAACTCGACGACGTGGTTTTCACGCGCCATTCCCTGGCGCGTGAGGGTCGTGACGAACACGTCGCCGACGGCGTGCACGCGCTGCCCCTCGTCGGCCCGTGCGAGGTTGTCGTTTCCGTCCCAGCTCGGCTGGGCGGCCGGGTCGGCGATGAGATCGAAGATCGTCGCGGGCGCGGCCGCGATTGTGCGGGTGGCCGAAACCACTCGGGTTTCATCGTCGGGCGAAGGCGCGGCAGGACTGTCCAGTGTCATGCATCCAGTTGACCACCGCGGCGTGACGCGCGCCACCGGTATTCCATCTCCGCGCATCCGTCGCGCGCCCCGCATCCGGGGCTGTCGCTACACTCACGCGAGTGATCGACCTCGCCGCAGCCGGGCACATGCCGCAGTACGGATCCCAACACATCGCCGTGCTCGTCGTCATCGTCGTCGCGACGTTCGCGGGCACGCTCGCGGCGCGTCGGTCGCGCGACGAGCGCCGTGCGGATCGCATCCTCGCGGTCGCCGGCTGGGCGATGCTCGTCGTCTCGATCTACTGGACGCTCTGGCAGCTGTTGCCCGCAAATTGGACGGTCGAGCAGTCGCTGCCGTTCCACTTCTCCGACGGGATGCGGTTCGTCACCGCGATCGCCCTCATCACGCGGTCGGGATGGTCGCTGTGCGTGCTGTATTTCTGGGGCCTGACGCTGAACCTGCAGTCGGTGCTCACGCCAGACCTCAACTACCAGCAGCTGCCCGCGCTCGAGTTCGCGATGTACTGGATGCTCCACGCGGTTCCGGTCATCGCCGCGGTCACGCTCACGTGGGGTCTCGGGTATCGACCGACGTGGCGCGGCTATGGCGTCGCGTTCGTGTTCACGCTGCTCTGGGCGGGACTCGCGTTCGTCGTGAACCTCATGACCGGCGCGAACTACGGGTACATGAACGGCGCGCCCGCCGGCGCGTCGCTCCTGGACGTGCTCGGCCCGTGGCCCTTGTACATCCTGACGGAGATGGCGCTCGTCGCGGGCGTGTGGGCGCTCATGACGTGGCCGTGGGAGTCACCGCGCCTGCGCGACGGCGCGCCCGTCGTCGACCGGCGCGGCCTGCGGCGGCGTCACCGCGACACGTCCCGGCGCGACACGACGGCCGGCTCCGTGACAGGCTCGGCAGCGGCTACCCGACCGAATCCGCAGCCGCCCCGACGGTCTCGGCGCCGGCCTCGAGCGGCATGCCGCGCACGGGACCCTCGGTGTTGGGCTTCCACCCGAGCTCGGGTGCAACGTGGGTCGCGAAGTTCTCGAGGATGTGCAGGTTCAGATCCACTCCGAGCTGCGACGGAATGGTCAGCATGAGCGTGTCGGCCGACATGACCGCCGCATCATTGCGCAGGTGCCGCACCAGCGCATCCGGTTCGCCGACATAGGTGCGGCCGAAGGTCGACTCGAAGCCGTCGATCACGCCGATCTGATCCTGCGACTGCCCGGCGCGCAGCTGGAAGAACACGCGGTCGTCGTCGCTCACGACCGGGAACACGCTGCGGCTCACCGACACACGCGGTGGCCGGGTGTGACCGGCGGCTGCGTAGGCGGCGCGATAGCGCGCGATCTGCTCGGCCTGCAGGTCGCCGAGGGTCTCGCCCGTCGCCTCGGTCAGCAGCGTCGAGCTCATGAGGTTCACGCCGAGGGTGCCCGCCCACTCGGCGGTCTTCCGCGAGCCGGCGCCCCACCAGATGCGGTCGACGAGACCAGGCGACTGCGGTTCGAT
>JBQDJW010000271.1:0-4805 GCA_052086425.1 Pseudoclavibacter sp.
AGCGATCTGATCGAACAGCGTCGGGCGCACGAACAGGCCGTTCGCCAGCTCGGGATCTTCGGAGCGACCGCCGCCCGCGACCACCCGACCCTCTTGTTTGCCGAGTTCGACGTATGACATCACCTTGTCGTACTGCGGCTTCGAGGCGATGGCGCCGGTGTCGGCGTTCTCGTCGAGGGGGTTTCCCGGCTTAAGCGCGTCGACGCGTGCGGCGATGACCTCAACGAATGCGTCGTGAATGTCTTTGTGCACGAGCAGGCGTGAGGTCGAAGCGCAGGACTCACCCTGCCAGCCGAAATTCATGCCCTTGATGACCGCGTCCGCAGCGGCTTCGAGGTCGGCGTCGGGGAATACGACGATGGGGTTTTTCCCACCGAGCTCGAGCGAAACGTTCTTCACACCGACACGTGCCGCCCGCTCCTGAATCGACTTGCCGGCCGCGGCCGAGCCGATGAGCGCGATGCGGCGCACTTCGGGGTGGTCGATGATCGGATAACCGGCCTCGTTCGCGTAGCCGGTGATGACGTTAATGACGCCGGGAGGGAAGCAGGCGTTGAAGTCTTCCCCGAGCGCGAGCGCCGACAGCGACGTGTGCTCCGAGGGTTTGAGTAGCACCGTGTTCCCGGTCACGATCGCGGGGATCACCTTGGTGGTCGCGTTCATCATCGGGTGGTTGAAGGGCGTGATGCGTGCGGTGACGCCATAGGGTTCGCGCACCGAGATGTTGAGGTGATCGTGGTGATCCGGCACGGTTGAGCCATGCACTTCGGTGGCGATGTTGGCCTGCGCGCGAATGTAGCTCGACGCCATCTTTGAGATCACACGCATGACCCAGATCGGCGTCCCGTTGTCTCGCACATCGAGCTGCGCGAGCTCTTCGGCGCGCGCCTCGATCCGGTCGGCGAATGCGTTGACGGCCGCGATGCGCTCCGTCACGGGCGTGCGCCGCCATCCGGGCGCCGCCGCTTTGGCCGCGTCGATCGCGGCCGTGACGTCGTCGCGCTTGAGCCGAGGGATGCGCCCGATCAGCTCGCCGGTCGCGGGGTTCGTAGCGTCGATCGTCTCGCCGTCTTTGGCAGTGACGAACTCACCACCGATGAGCGTTGGTGTAGTTTCCATGATTCCTTCTAGTTCGTGGTGATCGGGTCACGCCGTGGTCGAGTCGGCCGCGACGGGGGCTTCGTGGCCTCGAATGAGTCGGTAGATCTGCGAGCGGAGTTCCGCGAACTCCGGACGTTCCTTCGTCGTGATCTGGTTGCGGTGTTCGCCGAGCGGCACCTCGAGCAGATCGGCGACCGAGGCCGGCTTGCCCGAGAGCGCGAGCACTCGGTCTGACAGGTACACCGCTTCGTCAATGTCGTGGGTCACGAGCAGGAACGTGATGCCGAGATGCTCTTTCACCTTCAGCGTCAGGTCCTCGAGGTCGGCGCGGGTCTGCGCGTCGACCGATGCGAACGGCTCGTCCATGATGATCACACTCGGCTTGTATGCCAGGGCACGCGCGATCGCCACGCGCTGCTGCATACCGCCGGACAGCTGCCACGGGTACTTGTCGCCCGCGTCGGGCAGTCCCACCTCGGCGAGCGCCTGTCGCGCGCGCTCGAGCCGCTCGTCTTTGGGGACCTTTGCGCTGCGCAGCGGCAGCATGATGTTGTCTCGCGCCGAAAGCCAGGGCATGAGGGAGCGCGAATAGTCCTGGAACACGACGGCGAGTTCCTCGGGAGGCTCGGTGACCGGGCCCCCCTTGAAGCGGATCGTGCCGCCGGTGGCCTGGCGCAAGCCGGCCAAGCACTGCAGCAGCGTCGTTTTGCCGACCCCGGAAGGTCCGACGATGCACATGAACTCGCCCTCGCGCACGTCGAAGTTGAGCTTGTCGAGCACGAGGTTGTCGCCGTATGCGAACGACATGTCCTCGAGCGCGAGAATCCTTCGTCCAGTCGTGTCGGACTCGGCTGGGTGGTCGTTGAGCGGACTCATTTCCCGCCTCCTTGAATGTGTTGAAGCATGCCGTGGTGCCAGCGAAGCACCCACTTCTCGAGCAATTGGAAACCGACGTTCAGCACGTAACCGAAGATGTCGAGCACGACCATTCCAGTCCACATGTCGACGATCTTGAAGGTCTGCTGCGACGAACGAATGAAATATCCGATACCGCCGGGGGCACCGAACATCTCGACCGCCACCATGACAGCCACGGCGATCGCGAGTCCGATGCGTGCGCCTGCGAACACCTGCGGCAGCGCGGCCGGCAGGTAGACGAAACGAAAGCGGTGCCAGGTCGAGATGCGGAAGACCCCGATCACCTTGAACAGCGTCGGTTCAATCGCCCTCACGCCGTCGATCGTGTTGAGGATGACCGGCCACATCGAGATGAAGATGATCATGCCGATCTTCATCGCGTCGCCGGTGCCGAAGAACATCATGAAGATCGGGAGCAGGGCGATCCCCGGGATTGCGCGGGCCGCGTCGGTGAGCGGCCGCAGGGCCGTTTCGAGCGGGCGCACGACGCCGAGCACGATCCCGACGAGAATGCCGATCACGACCGCGGCGATGAATCCGATAGTGAGACGCACGAAGCTCGGCACGAGATCGGTGATGATGCCGCCCCAAACCCAGACATCGAGCGTCCGCGAAAGCACGGTCGTGGCCGACGGAAAGTAGAAGGACGTACTGAAGGCAGTGATCACGAACGTGAGGACGATGACCGCAATGGGCAACCACAGCTGCCGCAGCACGATCTGCCACCACGTGGCGGGCCCGCTCTTGGTCGTTGCGGGCATTATCGGGCGTCCTTTCGCATCGAGGGGTGCCACCACAGGAGCATCCGCTGCACCACGTTCAGCAGGCCGTTGATGAGCAGCCCGTACAGCGCTGCCGTCACGACCCACGCGAACATCGTCATTTGGTCATTCACGGTCAGCGCCGCCTGGATCGAAGATCCGATGCCCGGCGCCCCGCCGATGAGCTCTGCCCCGACGGTGACGAGCAGCGTCGCGGTCACCGACAGCCGGATACCGGGCCAGGTGAAGGCCACCACGTCGGGCACGAGCACGAAACGCAGTCGCTCGATCGTGGTGAGCCGGAACGACCGACTCACCTGCTGCAGCGTCGGGTCGACCTGCCGCCCCGCATAGATCGCCTGGATCAGCAACGGCCAGACGCCCGCCAGGAACGCGACCATCACCACCATCCATGTGGTGGCGCCAAGCAGCAACAGCGCGAGCGGCAGTAGCGCGAGCGAGGGAATGGTGCGGAAGAAGTCGATGAGGATCTTGGTGGAGTCGCCGGCGAACGTGTTGCGCCCGAAGAACAGACCGAACGGCACGCCGATCACGAGGCAGAGCACGAGCGCGATCGCCCAGCTCGTCATGGTCTGACCGAGCGGAAGCCAGAATCCCGCGGTGCCGAGCATCTCGAACAGCCGAGCGATCGTCGCGATGGGCCCCGGCATCATCGCTCGCTCCGCCATGGGCGTCAGCGAGAAGACGTACCAAGCGATGAAGAAGAGCACCACCGTTGCCAACTGGGAGATGAACGCGACCGGGGATTTCGCTCGCGCTCCCGGTGCGGGTGCCGCGGCAGTCGCGGCACCCGGCGTGGAATGGGTCGTCGTCATGGGGTACCGAACCGTCAGGTGAGCGGCAGCAGTGCCGCGAGGTCGGGCACCTGCTCCTGGGCGATGGCGCCGACTTCGACGAGGCGATCGACGACCGGCTGCGTGCCCTTCGGCGTGAACGCTTCCTCAGCGAAAGTGGGCAGCACCGAGTCGGCGAGGATCTCCTCGGGCATCTCCATGAACGTGAGCATGACCTCGGTCGCGAGTTCTCGATCGTTATTGATGAGGGTGTTGGCCTCGATAATCGCATCCTGGAACGACAGTGCACGGTCGCGGTCCGCTTCGATCCACTCGCTGGTCGCCGCGAGCGCGAACATCGGCGCGCCCGGGATCGCGTTGTCAGCCGAACCGATCATGCGCACACCGCCCTCCACCATGGCGGCGGTGCCGCCCGGCTCTGCGATCGTGATGGCATCGACTTGACCTTGACGCAGGGCCGCAATGGCCTGCGAGGTCGGAAGGGCGACCCACTCCATACTCGATGTGTCGACGCCGGCTGCCTGCATGACGGTCTCGTTGTCGAGCTGCGCCTGACCACCAATCGAGTTCGTGCCGATCGTCGCGCCCTCGAGGTCGTGAATGTCTTGGAAGGGGCTGTCTTCGAGGACGAGGATGTTGCCAAAGCCCTTTCCTTCGGGCGCCTCGGTGGTGTTGATCGCGCCGGGGGCGCCGACGACGATCGGCATCCCCTCAGCCGCGCTGAGCACGGTGTTGTGCACGTCCGCCCAGATGTACTGGAGGTCGCCAGACAGGAGTTGCGGTGCCGATTCGGCCATCGAAGCGCCGGGAGTCAGTGTGACGTCGAAGCCGTGCGCCTCGAAGATGCCCTCACTGACGCCCGCGTAGAGAGCCGTCGCGAATGACGTGGGCGGAACCGAGATCGTGACGGGGGTGAGCGCCTCGGACTCCCCCGACGTCGCAGCTTCGGGCGGAGCCTCGGCTCCGCCCGAGACACAGCCAGTGAGAGCCAGCGTTGCCGCCGCCGCGAGGGCGACCCCGGTCGCAAGTTTGCCGAGAATGCCAGATTGCTTCATTGCAATCCCTTTCCTGTCACAGATGTGACGTCATCGGAGCGTGGTGAGGGGTTTAGGGGATTTCGAGGTCGACGAGCGGCGCGAATTGCTGCCCGCCAAACGTGTCGGTGTCAGCGGGGTCACCATTCGGCACGTGGCGCGGAATGGAGACCCTG
>JBQDJW010000272.1:0-4790 GCA_052086425.1 Pseudoclavibacter sp.
CCATCGGTAATTCCTTCCTCTCGGTCCGTCGTCTCAGCTAGAGCAGGCGGCTGCGCTGGACGGCGTCCGGCACCCACTCGAGCTCGAAACGCTCGTCGTCGATGGCCGCGAGCAGCGCCTCCTCGTGGCGCCACTTCTCCGCGGCGCGTGTCAGAACCTCCGGCAGATCAGCCGGACGAATTGCGACAATGCCGTTCTCGTCCCCGGCGATCGCGTCACCGGGGAGTACGACCATGCCGCCGACGCTCACGGGAACGTTGACCTCGCCAGGTCCGGTGCGGAATGGGCCCCGGTGCGTGGCCGCTGCGGCATAGACGGGAAAGGTGCGCTCCATGATCGAATCCACGTCCCGGATCGCGCCGTCGATGACCACTCCTGCAGCGCCTCGGCTCTCCGCATAGCGCGTCATGATGTCACCCATGAGTGCCTGCGTGCGATCGCCACCACCGTCGATCACCAGCACATCGCCGGGCCGGCATTCACGCAACGCGCGATACACCGCGAGATTGTCGCCGGCCCGGGTGTGCACGGTTACGGCAGTGCCCGCCAGACGTGACGGTCGGTGAAACGGCCGGATCCCGCGGGCTCCGACAAGCCTTCCCATGACGTCACTGAGCAACGACGTCGGGGTCGCAGCGAGTGTCGCAATCGCTTCCCCTGCGATGGCGGGCGCCGCGGGATTGTGACGCCATCCGAAGTCGCTCATGCGGGTCCCCCTTGCGTCACGAGAGAGGGGGCGGCGTCGAGGCGTAGCCGTGGGTATACCGCACGAGCTGTTCCCTCGAAAATGCGCCTGCGTGCGGACGGCGTCAAAGATGGTTCGGCATCGATATACCGCCGCGTGTCGTCGAACGCATGCCCCGTCGTAGGATCGATGGCGTTGACGGCACCGAACGTTTCGGAGCCGAACAAGATGTTCTCCGCTGGGATGACCGAGGTAAGCGTGTGGATGCCGGCCTGGTGATAGACGCACGAGTCGAAGAACACGTTGCCGAGCAGATGTTCCTCGAGTGGACGCTTCCCCAGATCTGCGGCGAACCCCTGGTACCGCCCCCAGTGGTACGGGACCGCGCCGCCACCGTGGGGGATGATCACTCGTAGCGTGGGGAAGTCACGAAACAGGTCGCCGGACAGCAACTGCATGAAGGCTGCGTTGTCGCCGTTCAGGTAGTGCACCCCGGTGCTGTGGATGTTCGGGTTCGCGGATCCCGAGACGTGCAGCATAGCCGGCACGTCAAGCTCGACGATCGCCTCCCAGAGCGGATACCAGTGTCGATCGGTGAGGGGAGGATCCGACCAAGAACCACCGCTCGGGTCGGGATTCACGTTGCACGCAACGAAGCCGAGTTCCTCGACGCTTCGGCGCAGCTCCGGTACACAGTTCTTCGGAGACACCCCAGGCGCTTGCGGCAATTGGCATGCGCCGGCGAAGCTCGTGGGGAACGCTTTTGTGACCCGGTAGATCAGGTCGTTACACGCGACTGACCACTCCTCGTTTCGGGGTGCCGACGCCAGGTGATGGCCCATGTTGCCGGCATGCGGAGAGAAGATCGTGATGTCGACACCACGCTCGATTTGGCGGCGTCGCTGGTTCACATGGATGCTCTCGCGCAGGTCAGCGTCCGAAATCTCCGGTCGCGGTGGTGACGACCTCCCGGCGGCAGCCTCCTTTCGTTGCGCCGCCCGCCAGTTGTCGTGGGCAGTCGGAGCGGTTGTGTAGTGACCGTGGCAGTCGATGACCAGCGGAGTGGTCTCGGGTTGTACGGCGTCTGCTTTCTGGGCGCGCGCAACAGCGGCGTCGTGCGTGGTCATCTGCAGTCCCTTCAAGAGAGGAGAACAGCTCCTCATCGAGCTGGCGGGCCGCGTCTACTCTGAACGGGCCGACCTTGCTTACCGTTGAGTCTGCGCCGGGAACGGAGACCGTCGCTTGGGCAGAAAGGCCAATCGTGTGGATACTCTTTGGGCGGGTCGTCACACGGACGGTGATGCAGATTCGCCGATCGAAGGCTGCGTCTCGAACGCCTCCATCAATCGGAGTGCTGCCCAGAGCTCGGCTCCGCGTTCGTCGACGCTGCGCCCTAAGATCTCTTCCGCCCGTCGAATGCGGTACACCACGGTGTTTCGCGCCACGAAGAGTTTGGCCGCCGCGGCCTGCGGGCTGCGGCGACATTCGAAGTAGGCCAGGACGGTCTGCCGCAGATCGGCCGTTTGAGGATCGTCACGCGCGAGTAGCCCGAGCTCGTCTCGTACGAAGGCCTGTGCCGCTGGCAAGTCGCGCGTGAGCAGCGCCGCCATGTTCACATCATCGAACGCCGCGAGTCGCCCGACAAACCGAGGGTTATCTCGTGTTACTCGTACTGTCTCCTGCGCCTGAGCATGACTGGAGCGGAACCCGACGAGTCCACGCCCTGCACGACCGACGGCGATTCCGCCAGCGAATGACGGCTGCTTCATCTCCGGCGGGACGCTAATCTCGCTCGCGGCGCCAGCCCATAACCAGAGCTCGCTCTGGCCGACAGGAATGAGGACGCTCTGCGCAGCGCCAAGTTGCTCGACGAGCCCACGACCCATCCTCTGAAGGTGGGTCGTGTCGGCGGGATCAGGCTCAGAGAGCCAGAGCACAAACGCAACATGGTGACGATCTGCGATCTCGTATCCGAGCACGTGCGAGGTCTGCCTCAGGTCGAGATCTCCGCCACCGAGCAAGCTGCGCACGGCTTCATCCCGCGCCGCGGCCGCGCTGCGAATCCAGCGCTCGTCCTCTTCCCAATACGCAATGTCCGCACCATCCGAAAACGGTGTCAACACCTCAAAGAGCAGTTGCGAGATGCGCTCCAACTCATCGGCGCATTGCTCGAGCGGCACAAGCTCGCGCGCGGCAGACATCAGCGCTTCCGCGAACCAGGAGTGGCCGCGGCGCATGGTGGCCCAGACGACCGCAATCGGGATTCGTCGGTGCACGTAGTCCTGCATCTGGAGCACCACCTCGGGCGTGGCGCCAGGCTCGAGCACACGACCAGCGTCGATCGCGAGCAAGGTCCGGATGGCCAAAGACTCCGTGCCGAGACGCATCGCCCGGCTCGCGCCCTCGCCCGAGCCAAACTCGGGTCTCTCTTCCATGGCCCGCCGCGCTGTGTCACGGCCCAACTCCAACGCCCACGCAACTGGACCTTCGCCCAGTCGCTCGACGGCCGACTCCACGGTCTCCCGGCTACAGACCGAATCGAGCCCGCCCGACGGCCTCGGGCGCAGTCTCCGCACCCATTCACTGGGCCTCTGAGATCCAGTCACGTGGTGGCGCCCTCCATTGGGTTCCCTATTTGTACGCATCGATGCGCGTCATCGCGCCCTCTTCCTCAGCGTCACATGTTGCTCGTCAGCCTCGGAATATTGGACGTGTCGACATTCTCGTTCCGGTTCTCGTCAATGTAGGGGAAACGGGCAACCCGTGCGCGGAGCTTCTTCGTGGCCTGACCGTGCTCCCCCCACACGATGAAGACCTCAGTCCCCTCCGGTGAGTGCGCAATGTCAAGTGTGCACAACGAGATCATCTCCTTATAGAACGGGCTGAACATTCGCCCCGAAGACAGCCCGATCGCTTGCCCCTCAGCATCGACGACGACATCGGTATGGGCATTGTTACTGCCGTTGTAGAAGTCCCAGTCCTGCGACCACGGAAGAGAGGCCACCTCGTTCTGTGGATCGAAGTGTGCCGCCATCAGGCCAAGCAGATCCTCACGGTTCCACTCGAGCGTGACCATCGTCCGCACCGGTGCAGCGGCTTCGCGCTCGAGCGCCGCGCGACCGATGAAGTCGTGATCGAACTTGACCATGTCACCCCAGCCCACCTCAAGTGGACTGCGCACGAGTTGGGTTGGATCGGGAACCGCGCTCCCCGAGAGAACCGGTGCGGAGAATCCGTACAGATCCTGGTTGACCAAGTACTCGAAGAATCCTTCGGGGATCGCGAACGGGAAGTGGTAGAAGATCTGCGGGAAACCGCCCTCGGTGTGCACGACGCGGTACGCGTTCTTGCCGAGACGGCGGAGGCCGAACGGCTCGCCCGCCTCCAATATCGCGCGATATACGTCCAGCGCGTCTTCGGTGCGGCCGTGGACTTCGTACGCGAGCGTCCCGCACATGCCGATGCGGAAGATCGACACGTCTTTGCCCGCGATGGTTCCGTCCTCGAAGCGCAAGAATCGGAGGTCGTGATGGTCCTCCTGGGAGGCGGCCTCGATCACCTCCAGCGAACGGGGCCCGCCGATTTGGAACAGGAATCGGTCACCCGTGATGTTCTCGCCCAGGGCGTCATACCCTCCCTTGTCCAGCATGAAACCGAGATACGGCCAGAGCCAGTACGTCAGGAATTCCTCCTCGCCGGTGCGCTGCACGATCCCATGAATGATGATCTTGCCGTTCTCATCACACATGATGGCGTGCTTGGATCGCCCGATCGTCTCCTGAGGGTGCGACGCCCAGTAGGCAAAGCTGTTCACACTGAGGTCCGACAGGAGTCTGAGTGCATCCGGACCTGTCAGGCGGTACGTTGTCGTGGGATTGAGACCAGCGTGAATGAAGGCGCTGTTGTGCCAGGAGAGGGACTCGTCCTCCCAGCCGGTGTACTCGTAGGGGCCGAAGCCGCCTTTCTCGAACGAGGCGAGCTGGCCGCCCTCGCTCATCACGACGGTGGAGTTGTGCGGGTCGTAGGGCATGAACGGGGAGTGCTTGAGATATTTCCCGTCGACAATCTGCTGGTTCGTCATGTTGACCTTCTCGTCATTGAGGTT
>JBQDJW010000273.1:0-4765 GCA_052086425.1 Pseudoclavibacter sp.
CTCGGGCTCGGGCTCGGGCTCGGGCTCGGGCTCGGGGGCCGACTCGCGGGCGGGTGCGCTGGCCGATGCCTGCTCGCCGGTCGACTCGGGGCCGGATGCGGCGGGCGACTGGGGTTCGGAGGCGCCGGTCGGCGCATCGTTCGCGGCCGCGACGTCGTTCGACTCAGGCGCAGGCGTCTGCGACTCGGACGGCGCGAGCTCGGCGGGTGCCGTCTCGTCGGGTGCCGCCGACTCAGGGGCAGGCTCGGCGGGTGCGGGCTCGGCGGCCGCAGGCTCGACGGCCGCAGGCTCGACGGCCGCAGGCTCGACGGCCGCGGGCGCAGCAGGCTCGGAAGCCGCAGGCTCGGTCGCGGCAGCGGGTTCGGTCGGGGCGGCGGGCTCGGTCGCAGCAGGCTCTTCGTGGGAAGGCGCAACGGGCCCGGCGTCATGTGTCGTGGCCGGGGGCAATTGGGAGTCGGCGTTGGCGGATTGCGCCTCGCTGGGACTGCCGTTATCAGGAGGCGTCATAGAGTTAACCGTACGCGGTCGCGCGGCCGCGCGCGGACATCATCGGCGCATCCCGCACGCGCCCCGCGAACACCGGGCGAATGCTCAGGCCCCGCGCCCCCACGTCAGGCGACGCTCAGGCTCGCGAGCACCGCCAGGAGCGCCCGGCGCGCTACCGCGGCAGGCGCTCCATGACGGCTTCGATGATCCGCTTGCCCGCGGCATCCCGCAGCGTCATGAGGCTTTCGGGGTGGAACTGCACGGCGAAGATCGGCTTGGTGCGGTGCTGGATCGCCATGGGGATGCCGTCGTCGTCGCTCGCCACGAGGACGAGGTCGTCTGGGAACGCCTCCTGGTCGATGTAGAGCGAGTGGTATCGGCCCGTCACGAATCGCTCTGGCAGGTCGTCGAGGAACCCGTCAGAGACGACGCGCACCTGCCGTTCCTGCCCGTGCAGGGGGTAGCCGAGCTGGCCGAGCCGGCCGCCGAAGTATTCGCCGATCGCCTGTTGGCCGAGGCACACGCCGAACACCGGCAGGTCGCGCCCGACGATCTCGTCGAGCAATTCGGACGACTTGAAGTCGCTCGGCGAGCCGGGGCCCGGCGACATGACGACGAGCGTCGGCGCGTACGCGTCGAGCTCGGCGCGCAGCCCGGCCGGGTCGATGCCGCCGAGCGGCACGCGCAGCGTGCGCACCTCGGCACCCGTCTCCTGCATGTACCCGGCGAGCATGTGCACGAAGGAGTCCTCATGATCGAGGAACAGGATGCGGTGCCCGGCCCCGGCGCGCGGGGCGCCGTTGCCAGTGGATGCGGCCGAGGCGCTCCCGGCCGCAGCGGAAGCGGCACCTCCGTCGCCGGCGGAGTCCGTCGCATCCGGACCGTCGCCAGCACCTTCACCTGCGCGCGCCGCCGCCTCGGCCGCGCGCCCGGTCGCCTCGATGGCCTCGAGCAGCGCGGAGGCCTTCATCTCGGTCTCGCGCTCTTCGGCCTCGGGAACGGAGTCGATGAGGAGGGTGCCGCCGGCTCGCACTTCGGCGACGCCGTCGCGGATCATCGCGGTGCGGATCGTGAGGCCCGTGTTGACATCGCCATTCGCCGACAGCACACCGAGCGCGCCGCCGTACCAGGCGCGAGACGACCGCTCACGCTCATCGATGAACCGCATCGCCCAGATCTTCGGCGCGCCGGTCACGGTGACCGCCCACATGTGGGTGGCGAAGGCGTCGAGACCATCCATGTCGGCCCGCAGCTCGCCCTCGACGTGGTCGACGGTGTGGATGACCTTCGAGTACAGCTCGACCTGCCTGCGGCCGATGATGCGCACCGAGCCCGGAACGCACACGCGCGATTTGTCGTTGCGGTCGACGTCGGTGCACATCGTGAGTTCGGACGCGTCCTTGTCACTGTTGAGCAGCTCGAGGATGCGGTCGGCGTCTTCGATCGCGTCGGCGCCGCGCGCGATGGTGCCCGAGATCGGTACCGTCTCGACCCGCTTGCCGTTGACGCGCACGAACATCTCGGGGCTCGCCGAAACGAGGAACTCGTTGCCGCCGAGGTTCATGAACGCGCCGTACGGTGCCGGATTCGCGCGCTTGAGGTGCGCGAACAGGGCCGCAGGCGTCGCCCGCAGCGGTCGACGGAAGGCCTGGCCCGGCACGACCTCGAACAGGTCGCCGCGCTCGAACGACGCCTTCGCCGCCCGCACGAGCGCCGCGTATTCGCCGGGCTCGTGGTCTCGCCAGTCGGCGGCATCGGATGCTGGGGGCGCGTAGGGCGCGCGCGTCTCGGTTCGCGGCACGCCGGCGGTGTCGAGCACATGGTCGGTGCCGGCGGCTGCTGCGCCGCCCGTCTCGGCCTCGATCGCGAAGTCGAAGTCGTACCTGCGGGCGTCGCCGCGCTGCCGGTCGACGGCGAGCACCGAGTCTGGCAGGTAGACGGCGAGGTCGCGCTGACGTCCCCCTGAACCGTCCGAAGCGCCGTCCGCAGCCCCCGAAGCGTCCGACGACGCCGAGGAAGCCGGCTCGCGCAGCGCCTCGATCTGGCGCACGAGGTCGTAGCCGAACGCGCCGTAGAGGCCGAGGTGCGGGGCGTCGCTCGGCAGCACGTCGAGGAGCGCGCGAAGGACCGAGAACGTCGAGCGGCGGCGCGTGCGCTCTTCCTCCGGCAGCACCGCGTCGCGCTGCGAGGTCACGTCGATGACGACCTCGGGCAGGTCGTCGCCGTACTCGTGCGGCGCATCGGCGACCGTGACCCCGTCGAGCCCCTCGAGCGCGCTGCGGAAGGCCGCGAACGGCACTGTTCCCCGCGAGTTCAGGGCGCGCATCCGCATCTGGAACCCGCGCCCCTCGATCATGAGAGGCGGGTCGACGAAGCCGATGTCCCATCGTGTGTACCGCCCCGGGTACTCGACGCCCGACGCGAGCACGACACCGTGGCGCGCGTCGAGCGCTGCCTGAATGTCGTCCATCTCGGCGGGGTCGGCGTCACGGGCTGATGCGGCGATCGTGAGCACGGCGGCCTTCCTCGTTGGGTTCGGCACCCCGTTCGGCGTCGACGGGCTGCGCGATTGGTCGGATGCGCGCAGGCGACGCGCGCATCGGTCAAGGCTACCCGGGTGCGCGGCGGGCGACGCGCGGGGCGCGGACCCAACCGCGCAACCCACCCGCGACGCCCCTACATTCTCCGCAGGATGTGGACCAGGGTGACGCGAGGGGTGCGGAGCGCAAGGCCTCGTGGAAGAATTCGTGCGGCGCACCCGGGCCCACCCCCGACCCGATCTCGCGCCGATCGATCGAAGTGGAGCATTCGATGACCACCATCCCCCCGAACGGCGTCGGTGCGCCAGGTGATGGCCGCTCGCCGTACCAGACCTCAGCCGGTCAGCCGGATTCGCAGCAGATCATCCGCCTCGACCCGTCAGGGCCCCAGCGGCCGATCGTGCGGACGGCGGAGGCGCAGGCCGGCTCGCCGCCGAACGCGTACGCACCGTCGAGCTCCAACCCCTACGCACAACCGAGTTCTGACGGCTTCGACGATCCGTACTCGCAGTCGAGCGCGACCCCGTCGTCTGCCGTCGTGCCGTACTCGCCGTCTGGAGCATCCGGCGGTCAGGGTTCGGTGAGCCCATACGGCGCCTCGAGCCCGTACGGGAACCAGGCACCCGTCGCGCATCCGGTCGCCCCGGCACAGGGCGGCCGCTATGCCGCACCCG
The DNA here is from genome assembly GCA_052086425.1 of Pseudoclavibacter sp. Lineage (GTDB taxonomy): Bacteria > Actinomycetota > Actinomycetes > Actinomycetales > Microbacteriaceae > Pseudoclavibacter. The sequence continues at coordinate 3,701 of JBQDJW010000273.1, forward strand.
CGCCCTACGGCGCGACGCCGGCCTATGCCGGCACCCCATACGGCGGCGCCCCGTACGGCGCAGCGGTCGGTCTGCCGCGCAAGGACATGACTGTGACCTACCTGCTCGCGATCTTCCTCGGCGGGTTCGGCGCACACCAGTTCTATTTGGGCCGCACCGGCCCCGCCGTCACGCAGCTGATCCTCTACATCGTCGGATGGCTGACGGTCTGGATCTTCATCGGCTCGCTCGTCTGGCTCGCGCTCGGGATCTGGGTGATCGTCGACCTGTTCCTGATCCCCGGGTTGGTGCGCAACATCAACGCGACCCGCGGGTACGGGTACTAGACGTGCCCCGCGCTCGCCTCGCCTACAGCCCGTGCGAGATGACGGACGCCGCGTGCCGCCAGGCGGCGAGCGTTTCGGGGCGCAACTGCTCGACGTCGAGTTCGCCACCGCCGACGAATTCCTCGTCGTAGGGAACCTCGACGACCGCGCGCGTGAGCTGCGCGAAGTGGTCGCGCAGTCGTCCCCGTAACTGCGGGTCTTCCTTGGTCGACGGGCTCGACAGGATCGTGACGGCGTTCGCGAGCTTCTCGGTGTAGCCGCGCTCGCGCAACCCGTCGGCGAGCCACGCGGCCGACGCCGCCGTGTCTTCGCGCGCCGTCGACACGATGACGAGCTGGTCGGCGAGCTCGAGCGCCGCCTCCCAGTTGCTCGCGCGCATGTTGTTGCCCGTGTCGATCACGACGACGCGATAGAAGCGACTGAGCGTGCGGTGCAGCCGCCAGAACGCATCGGCATCGATGATCGCGGCGCTCGCCGCGTCGTCGTCCGAGGCCAGCACGTCGAACTTCGCGACGCCCTGGTTTCGCACGAACCGGTCGATGTCGGCGATCGTCGCGCCGCCAGAGATCTCGAAGTGCGAGAGCTGCTGCAACAGGTCGACGGCCGTGCGCTGGTGGTTCGCACGGTGCGAGCGCCAGCCGAGCGTGCCGCGCGTCTCGTTGTTGTCCCACGCAAGGGTGTAACCGCCGCGGTTCATGCCGAACATGGCCGCGATCATGAGGGTGGTCGTGGTCTTGTG
>JBQDJW010000274.1:0-4748 GCA_052086425.1 Pseudoclavibacter sp.
AGCACCGTGCCGAGCAGCTCCGCGTTCGCCTCGATCGCATCGGCGATCGCGTGCAGGGCGCGCACCCGCGCCTGCTCGTCGGCCGCCCACGAGGGCTGCGCCGCCTTCGCCGCCGCGACCGCCGCATCCAATTCGCGCGTACCCGCCGACGGGCACTCGGCGAGTGGCGCGCCGAGCCAGGGGGCGGTCACCGTGAACGTGCCGTCGCCCGGCACGATGTCGCCCGCGACGAGGTGGCCGACGCCCGCGAGCGCCCCGCGTACCTCGTCGAGCCGAGCCCGGGCGTCCGGGCTGAGAGCGCCGGATGCTCGGGTTTCGCCGGATGCGCCAGTCGGCTCGGTCATGTTCGCTCCTGTCGTGTTCGGTTCTGCCGCGTTCGTTCCGGTCGTGTTCGTTGCGTTCGTGTTCGTCGTCGTCATACGACACTCCCCTCGTGCTGCAGCGATTCGGTGGTGGCGGACGGGTGCGATCGGCCCGTGAGCTTCTCGGCCATGCGCTCCGCGATGGCGACGACCGTGAGGAAGAGGTTGGCGCTCACGATGGTCGGCATGACCGACGCGTCGATCACGCGAAGGCCGTCGACGCCGAGCACGCGGCAGTCGGGGTCGACGACGGCCTCGGGGTCGTCAGGGTCGCCCATGCGGGCGGTCGAGCAGGCGTGCATGACGTCCTTCACGGCGTGCTGCAGCGTCGGGTCGTCGGGGAACACTGGCTTGCCCGTGGCGATGCGGGTCATTGACGGATGCGCCAGAAGCGTTCGGATGCGCTCGATGCCGTCACGCATGCGCACGAGATCGCGCTCGTCGCCGAGCAGCCCCATGTCGAGGTGCGGGTCGGCGTACGGGTCGAGGCTCGGCAGGCGGAACGTGCCCCGTCCGAAAACCTGGTTGAGCTGCACGGCGACGCCGGCGGTCGGGAGCCCGAACCAGTAGTTGTGGTTGCTCGCCATGAGCATCATGTCGTTCTCGTGGGAACCCGCGAGCCCCGACGAGTAGCGCACCACCACGTTGGTCGGGCGGTTGCCGACGCACTGCTGCGACTCGGCGGTGACCGGCACCTCGATGAACACGACGGCGTGATCCTGGTGCCCTTCGCCGACTGGCAGCGCGGCGCGCCGGTCGGCGCCGAGACGCCGCAGCTCATCCTCAGGGCCGATGCCCGAGCGGAGCAGGATCGCGGGCGAGTGGATCGCGCCGGCGCACAGCAGCACCTCGCCGTCCGACGCGACCCGATGCCCGGTGCCGTCGGCGAGTCGCACCCCGACGGCGCGCGTCCCGTCGAAGACGACCCGATCGACGTGCGCGTCGCCGACGATCGTGAGGTTGGGACGGTCGCGCACGGGGTCGAGGTACGCGTCGTTGGTCGAGACGCGCTTGCCGTCGCGGATGTTCATCGCGAAGGTCGTTGCGCCGGTCCCGGTCGGCGCGTTGTGATCATCGTGCCAGCCGTACCCTTCGGCGAGCGCCGCGTCGCGAAGGGCAATGTCGGTGCCGCCCCAGCCCGACTCGGGCTCCCGGTAAACGGGTATCGGCCCGTTCACGCCGTGCCATGCGCTGCCTGGGTACTGCGCGTCGGTCTCGCTCGCGCGGAACGACGGCAGGAGAGCGTCGTAGCCCCAGCCGGCAGCGCCCATCCGCTCCCACTGCGCGAAGTCGTCCGGCACGCCGCGGATCGCGCACAACCCGTTCACGGTCGAGCTGCCGCCGAGACCGCGGCCTCGGCGATAGGGGAACACGTCCTGCGCGGGAGTTCGCCGAGCTGTGACGCCTGAGAAGAAGAACTCGGGGTTCTGCTCCTCGCGGGCCGGCGACAGGGCCAGGCCGCGACCGAGGTTGCGGTCGTGGAACTGCACGGGCGTGTCCGCCGAGCGGTAGTCGGGCCCGGCCTCGAGCACGAGCACGTTCACGGACGGGTCCTCCGTCAGGCGCGCGGCGAGAATGGCGCCCGCCGAGCCTCCCCCGACGATCAGGTAGTCCCAGTCACTCATGTCAGTCGTCTCCTTCGACGTCACGTTCGGTTGCGTTTCGGAGGCCGGCGATGCCTCGTGTCGGCGATAGGCGCATCCGGGCCGTCACGCGCCGACCGGCCGGCGACGGCCCGCGTCGAGCTGCTCGCGGAGCGTTCCGCCCTCGTAATCGCCGTGGAAGAGGCCGCGCTCCTGCAGCTCGGGCACGAGCAGCTCGCAGATGCGCCGGTAGCCCTCCGGGATCGACGGCGCGTTCAGGCTGAACCCGTCGCAGGCGCGCGACTCGAACCACTCGGCCATCTGATCGGCGATGCGCGAGGCAGATCCGACCGCCCAGAGGTGGCCGCTCGCCCTCGACGACTCGACAATGAGCTCGCGCAGCGTGTACCCCTGCTCGACTGAGCGGCGGCGGAAGATCTCGTATCGGCTCGTCGTCGCGGTGCCGCGATCGAAGCGCTCGGCCGGGATCGACTCGTCCGGATCGATGTCGTCGAGCTCGAAGCCGAGCGACTCGGCGAACTGCGCGCGGCCGTGCTCGATGTCGACGAGCGAGGTGAGCTCGTCGAGGAACTCCTGCGCCTCGGCCTCGGTGCGCCCGATGATCGGCAGGATTCCAGGCAGGATCGCGACTTCGTCGCGCGCCCGCCCCTTCGCCTCGACCGTGTCCTTGTAGGTCGCGTAGAAGTCGACGGCGCCCTCGAGCATGGGCTGGGCCGTGTAGATGAGGTCGGCGTGGGTCGCGCCGAGGTCGATGCCTGGGCCAGACGAGCCGGCCTGCACGAGTACGGGGCCGCCCTGCGGCGAGCGGCGCATGATCAGCGGGCCCGTGACCGCGTAGTAGTCGCCGACGTGGTCGATCGCGTGGATCTTGGCGGGGTCGACCCACCAGGCCGACTCGCGGTCGGCGATGACCGCGTCGTCCTCCCAACTCGTCCAGAGCCGCCGCACCACGTCGACGAACTCGTGCGCCCTGCGGTACCGCTCCGCCGCATCCGGCATCTCGGTGAGGCCGTACTGCTCATTGCCGAGGAACGACGTGACGATGTTCCAGCCCGCGCGGCCGCCGCTGAGCGTGTCGAGGCCCGCGAACTGGCGCGCGAGCGTCGTCGGCTGCGAGAACGTCGTCGAGCCCGTGCCGATCAGGCCGATGTGCTCGGTGACCGAGGCGAGCGCCGACATCGTCGTGATCGGCTCGTAGTAGCCGCCCACCTTGGTGTCGCCGCGCAGCAGCGGGCCGGGCGACACCGTGTCGGCGAAGAACACGGCGTCGAGCTTCGCCGCCTCGGCCTGCGCGGCGAGGTCGACGATCAGGTCGAGCCCGCCCCACTCCTCCGCGCGGCTGTCGGCGCCGCGCCAGCTGTAGTTGTGGTAGCCGGCCGGGTGCATGAACATCGTCAGCACGAGGTGCCGGCGCCGAAGGTCATCCGACATTGGCGTCCGCCTCCTTCCGATCCTGCAGGGCGCGAACGCACGTGGCCACGCTCTGTCCGATTCGATGCATGGATGCGGGGCTTCCGCCGCCCGCGACGTGCGGCGAGATGACGACGCCGGGAGCCGACCACAGCGCGTGCCCATCCGGCAGCGGCTCCGGGTCGGTCACATCGACGCCCGCGCCCGCGAGTTCGCCCGCGTGCAGCGCGGCCGCGAGCGCGTCGGTGTCGATGAGTCCGCCTCGTGCGACGTTGACGACGACCGCGTGGTCTGGCAGCAGGGCGAGCCGCTCGGCGTTCAGGAGCCCCGCGGTCTCGGGGGCAAGCGCGGCAGTGACGACGACGAGGTCGGCGCGCGGGAGGAAGGCCTCGAGCTCGTCGATGCGACCGAGCTCGGCGACGCTCGCGTCGGGGCGCGGCGTGCGCTGCAGGCCGATCGTGTGCGCCCCGAAGGCCCGGAGGCGCGTCGCCACCTCGCGGCCGATGTGCCCGAGGCCGACGATGAGCGCCGTCTGGCCTTCGAGCGACCGCAGCCCGCGCACGAGCGAGCGGTCCCACGCCCGGGTGCTCGCGTTGATCGCCATGCGACCGGTCTGACGCAGGACCGCGAGGGTCAGTGCGAGCGCGTGCTCGGCGACCGTCGGCGCGTTGGCGCCCGTCGGGCCAGAGACCGCGACGCCACTCGGAAACCCGACCGCCTCGAAGCCCTCGCGACCGGCCGAGACGAAGTGCATGGCGCGCAGCCGGCCGCCCGCCGCGGTGATCGCGTCCACCACGCGCTTCGCATCTGGCGGCGGGGCGTCGCCGAGGACGAGCACATCGGCCCCGCCCACGCCCGCGATGCAGTCGTCAATGGACTGCACGACCTCCGTCTCGACGCCAGGCGTCGCGGCGAGGGCCTCGAGCGTCGCCTCTCGGGCGAATGGCGCGGGCGACCAGAAGAGCACTTTGAGCACGGCGTCACCGTCTTTCGATTCGTGGGCGTTGGAGCCCGGCAGCGGGCGTCGTCGCCCGAGTCGCGGCGGCGGAGCCCGGTGGGGCTTCGTCGCCCGATGTGTCACGTCATCTTCGACGTGGCTCCATCGTGTCAACCACCCTGGAAGATGTAAAATAGAGAAATTCGTGTCTCAACCACACATCATTGGAGATTAACGTGGCGGAGTTCTCGCTCGTGCAACTTCGGCATTTCTGCGCCGTCGCCGAGGTCGGCTCGATCGCCGAGGCAGCGCGCAGCCGCCACGTCGCGGCGACCGCCGTCAGCTCGGCGATCACGTCGCTCGAGTCCGTTCTCGGCACGCGGCTCTGCGTGCGGGCCAGGCCGCGCGGCGTCTCGCTGACCCCGGCAGGCCACC
>JBQDJW010000275.1:0-4745 GCA_052086425.1 Pseudoclavibacter sp.
ACACTCGAATGCCCGGTGGACTACGGTCCCCGGGCATTCGTCGTCTCCGCCGCCGGGCTCGAACCGCGGGAGCGATGACGATGCGGGAGGTCTTCCGCGCGTGGATGCAGAGGGAGATGCGGCGCGCCTCACGCGGGCTGGGAATGTGCTCGATCAGCATCCCTGCGAGCGCACGTTTCCAGCCCGCGCGCTCGCCGTTGTTGCGTTGGGGAGCTGCGCGTACGGGCCCGAGGCGCACCCCCGCCGCCCACTCCGCGCCTGCCGCCATGTCGCGACTTCGTGTCGCGGCCGTGCCTGGTGCCAGCTTTCGGCTCCCTGCAACCCAACTGTGGCTACCGGCGGCGACATCGGCTACCGGCGGCGACATTGGCTACCGGGCGTCGGGTGGTTTTTGTCGCACGCGGTAGCGACCCGCGCTCCCGCGCGCCGCCCTCGACGCGCACCGCGGCCGCGCAATGCGAGTGCAACCGCAGCGACCCCCGCAGCACCCCCGCCGCACCGCATTTCACGGACGTGTCAGTCCTCGACGCACGGGGATGCCGTAAAGTGCCTGAGGTTGGCCGAAATCCGTGCGGGAGAGACATTCGTGAGTGCTGAGTTCTCGACTTCGTTCGCACGCGACCATGAACAGGTCACGGTTCACGTGTCGGCGTCGAGCGATGTCGGCTCGGTGCGCCAGGTCAACGAAGACAGCTTCTTCGCGAACGCCCCCGTGTTCCTCGTCGCCGACGGCATGGGCGGCCACAGCTATGGCGACCGCGCGAGCCAGACGGTCGCGGCCGAGTTCAACGAGAACTACCAGGCGGGCGGTTTCGAGCCGACAACGCCGCACGAGGTGCTCGAAGTGATCGACCGCTCGAATGCGGGCGTGCAGAACCTCGTCTCCGAGGCCGATGGTCCCGGCGCCGTCGCGGGCACGACGCTGTCTGGCGTCGCGCTCGTCGAAGCCGAGGAGATGGGCCCGCAGGGTCTGCACTGGATGATCTTCAACATCGGCGACTCGCGCGTCTACGGCTGGAACGGCCGCTCGCTCGTGCAGATCACCGTCGACCACTCCGCCGTGCAGGAGATGGTCTCGATGGGGCTGATCACGGCCGACGAGGCGCTCGTGCACCCCGACCGCAACGTCATCACACGCGCGGTCGGCTCGGAGCCGACCGTCGAGGCCGATATCTGGCTCATGCCGACGCGGGGGCACCAGGTGTTCCTCGTGTGCTCCGACGGGCTGACCAAGGAGCTCGACGACGCGCAGATCTCGGAGTTGATCCTCGCATACGGCTCCGACCCCGAGCCCGGCCTGTCGCTCGCCGAGCACCTCGTGCAGAACGCGGTCGAGCGCGGCGGACGCGACAACGTGACCGTCGTCGTCGTCGAGTCCGAGCTGGCGAACGATGATTCCGAGCCGGTCGCTCGCACGACGGGGGCGACGCCGGTTCCGGTCGAAGGGGCAAAGGACGGCTCGTGACGGCAGGTCGACGGCAGCTCGGCGGGGGAGAGTGGCTGACGTGGACTTTCGAGGCCACCACACTTCTCGTTGAGGACGACGGCAGCATCGCCGCCGCGGCGGCCGAGCGATCGATCGACCGGGTCGCCGCCGACGCGCCGGTCGACGACATTGCGAACGCGCTCCTGGCGATCGCGCCGCTGACGCAGCTGCCTCGGTTCGCGCTCGTGGAGCCCGCCGAGGGGGGAACGGCTCGAGCCATCGTGCGGGGCGCCCTGGCGGTGACGGGCGGCGATGGTGATCCGGATGCGTCCGGTCGCGTCGACGGGGTCGGTGCGGTCATCGCTCGCGAGGGTGTCGTGACCGGCACGGTGCACGTCGAGGTCGCTGATGACGATGGCGTCGTCGTGACCGAGCCGCTCGCCGAGGGCGAAGCGAATGTCGAGGTCGGCGCCGAGGCGTCGCGTGAGGATGCGGCGAGCGCTCGAGCGATCGACGTTCCCGCCGCTGCGGTCGCGCCGGCCGTTGGCACCCCGGCCGATGGCGGTGACCCGGATGCGAGTGGTCCGGATGCGGGTGACAGCCGAGAAGACACGGACGACGACAGCGCGAATTCCGTCGATGCCGATACTGAAGTCGACACCGACACCGACGCCGACACCGACCCCGACACGCCGAACGCCGATGGCACCGAGCCGGATTCCGACGTCGCGGAAACGGACGAACCGGATATCGACTCGGCGGAATGCGACGAACAGGGAACGGACGAAGTCGGCGATCAGAGGACGGTCGCTGATGCGGACGTCGAGCCGGCCGCCGTGGCAGCCGACGTTGGCGATCCCGACGCGGATGGTGCCGACGATGCCGAGAAGGACGTCGACTCACGCACGGGCGATGCTGACGGTTCCGACGCGGGCGTCGCTGACGCAGACGAGGACGCAGACGCCGACGCCGACACGGAAGAGGCCGGCGCGGAAGAGGCCGGCGCGTCGGACGCGGACGAAACCGACGCCGACGCCGACGCCGACAATGCGGGCGCGGATGCGGATGACGCAGAGGCGCGCGCTCGGGCGGAGGCGCTCGAGGCGGGCGTCGACCCCGACAAGACGTATTCGGGCCGCCCGCCCGGCCTGAAGTCGAGGGCCCTTGAGCGCATGGAGCAGTCGCTCAAAGAGCGCGAGGAGGCCGCAGAGAAGCGTCGCAAGGAGCACGAGGAAAAGCTCGAGGCGGACAAGAAGAAGCTGGAAGACCTCCGCAAGCAGCGGGAGGCGGAGCGAGCCGAGCTCGCCAAGGAGGGAGCGGCGAAGCTCGCCGCCACCAATGCGGCGACCTCGGAGCGCTTCGCGTCGCTGCTGCGCGACCGCGGAGGGCCGATCGGCTCGGCAGGTCCGCTGCCGAAGGAAGAACCACTCGACGACGACGCGAAGGCCGAGCGCGAGCGGCGCCGTGCCGAGCGCCGAGCGCGTGAGGCAGCCCGTGCCGACGCGTTCGCCGCGGCTGCGGGCGAGCAGGTCGACGGCGGGCAAGGGCCCTCAGCGACCGAGGCGCCTGCGGCATCGCATCCCGAGCCCGCTGCTGCTCCGCACGCCGAGTCGGCGGCGCCCGCTCGGCGCCCTGCGGCGGACACCGGCCACGACGCCGCAGCAGCGCCGGATGCCCGCGGAGCCGGCGGCTCGCGCGACGGTCAGGCCGGCGCATCCGGGGGCCCGGGCGCGGCCGGTACCGGCTCGTCGTCGCGCCGGTCGCGCTTCTCGGCGCGCCGCGCCGCGCGCAAGGCTCAGGCCGCGGCATCGGGCGCGCCGGGAGCGCCCATCCCCGGTCCCCAGCAGGCATCCCAGCAGGCCGGCCCGGCCGAGCACGCGCCGCAGCACTTCGCCCAGCCAGATGCGCCTACCGCGCAGGCTGGCGACGTCGCGCAGCCGGGCGCCGGTACCGACGCGTCGCAGCAGGGCTACCAGCAGCAGGCGGAATACCCGCAGCACCCCGGTATGCCCAGCCTGTCCGTGCCGGGCCAGGACGCGCCGGGCCAACCGTTCCCCGGCCAGGGCATGCAGGGCATGCCCGGCCAAGCGGTGCCGACCCACGCGATGCCCGGCGACCCCGGTCCCGGCCAGGTGGCGCCGGGCCCCGGAGCGCCCGGAGCGCCCGGACAACCGTTCCCCGGGCAATCCTCGGCCCCCGGCCAGGCGCCGCCGCCCCCGACGTCCGCCTATTCAACGCCAGGCCAGCCCCAGTACTCGAACCACCAGGGCCAGGCATCCGACCCGGGCCAGCGCCCTCACCCCGGCCAGGCATGGCACCCGGGCGAGGTGCAGCACCCCGGTCAGGCACAGCACCCCGGTCCGGCGCGATTCCCGGCTCAGGCGCAGCGGCCTGCCGAGTCCCAATACCCCGCCCAGGCGCAGGGATACGGCGCGCAGCAACCGTTCGCCCAGCAGGCCACGCAGTCGCAGCAGGTGGCGCCCCCGCAGCACTCGCAGCAGCAGGCACCGTCGCAGCAGGCTCCTCTAGCGCCAGGTGCGCAGCAGTTCGGCGCCACGCCGCAGCATGCGGCAAGTCCAACGGCGCAGGCCGGGGCGCAGGGCCGCCAGCCCATGGGCACCGCGGCCCCCGGAGGCGCGGGTCAGACCTCCGCGGACCAGGGCGGCCCGGCGCAGGGCGTCGGCGCTTCACACGTCTTCCAGTACCGGCCCGCGAATACGGGCGGCGAGACGGGCGATTCATCGGCGGAGGAACCCGACGACGAGCTGGTGAGCTACGACTTTCTCTTCGGCGGCACAGAACAGGTCAACGAGGTGCTGGCCGAGCTCGCTGAGGCGCGCGAGAACGCCGCAATGGTTGCGGCCGCCGCCGACGCGGAACAAGCGCCGTCGGGGCAGTCCGCTGCCGCTCCCAGCGCAGGAGCCGCCGCGGCCGCTCCAGCCCTGCCAGCGGCAGGGCCGCAGACGCCGACCGGCGGCGGGGCGCTCGGCCAGGCAGGGCACGCGGCAGACGGTGCACCGGCGAGCGGGGCGCCGGGCGACGGCGTCGACTACACCGTCGTCGGTGGCCAGGCGCACGAGCTGCGCAGGCAGGCGCACGCCGTCAACGGGTACGCCGCGGCAGCCGACTCGATCGGCGGCCAACACGCAGCTCCGCAGCACGCAGCCCCGCAGAACGCGGCCGCCCAGCACCTCGGCGAGGGCCCGCAGAACGCGTACGGCCAGACCCCGGCGGCAGCCCCCGCGGCGAACCCGGCCGGCGACCTCGGCGGCGACACGCTCTACGGCGGGGCCGCGCAGCAGCTGCGCTCGGGCCGACA
>JBQDJW010000276.1:0-2640 GCA_052086425.1 Pseudoclavibacter sp.
GCACGCAGCGCCGCGGGGCACCGTCGATACACCGAGCGTCACGCGCGTGCCCTGTTCGGCGATGCGCGCGGCGAACAGCGTGCCCATCGCTCCGGCGCCGATCACCGCGACGTGATCGGGGTGCGCGATCGCGGCTCCCGACTCGGCGGGGTGGGAAGTCGTCATGTCGTCCTCGTCGTCGGGGTCCGTCGCGCGCCGTACGCAGTGGTCGCTCTCACTCGGGAGTGCAGCGGACACGTCTTCGCAGCGTACGGGCGGCAACATGATCAGTCCAATGCATTCCATGCACCTCATTCATTCTTCTTGTCGATGGTTGGGGGAGGTGATGGCGCCCTGAGCCCGAGGCGCGGCACACCCGCGCACGTGCGCGCCCGAGCTCTGACGCCGGCCCGGCCTCGCCGGCCGCACAGCGCGACCGGCACGGCAGAGCGGCGCGGCGCGGTCCTAGGCTGGCTGCGTGCCGAAGCCCACGCCGAAGACCGCCCGCCCGCTCTGGCCCGTGCTGACCCTCGTCACGGCCGGCATGGGCGCGGGCCCGCTGCTGAACTTCGGGCTCGCGGGCACGAGCGCTCTGGTGATCACGACCTTCGGGCTCACGTCGGCGCAGTTCGGGCTGATCCTGACGTGCATCTACGCGTCGGCCGCCCTCATGAGCCTGGTGCTCGGCTGGCTCGCCGATCGGCTGCCGCCACGAGCTCAGTGGGCGATCCTCTTCGGCGGGGCGGTCATCGCGCTCGGGCTCGCCGGGATCGCGCCGAGCTACGGCTTTCTGCTCGCGACCGCCGTCTTCTCCGGTCTCTCGCAGGCCATGTCGAACCCGACGACGAACCGGGCAGTCACGGCGATCGCGCCCCCGAACAAGCGCATCGGGTGGATCGGCATCAAGCAGTCCGGCGTGCAGGGCGCGCAGCTCGTTTCGGGGCTCGCCTTCCCACCGCTCACGCTCTGGATCGGTTGGGAAGGCGCGGCCCTCACCATGTCGGGTCTCTGCGTCGTGCTGCTCATCGGCGCCGTGACGCTCATTCCAGACTGGACCAAGGGGCCGTCGGGGCTCACCGAGACGTCGCCGACGCCCGTGTTCTCCCCGCGGTCGAGCGATGCCGCGCGACGGGAGCGGTCCGACCGCGCCGACGCGTCGGCGGCGGTCATCGATTCGGCGGGGGAGCAACCGGTACCGGATGCGGTGGCCGGGCACGAGCATCGGGCGACGGACGCGGTGACGCAACCGGAGCATCCGGCTCTGGCCGACGCAGCTCGGCCTTCGACGCCGTCGCGGCCGCCGGCGCCGCCGGCCGGGCCGTCGCCGCGCATGATCTGGCTCATCGTCGGCCTGCTCGCGTCGGTGTCGTTCCTGTCGGCGTTCGGACTCATGTCGACGAACGGCTACCTCGCGCTGTTCGCGGTGCAGCAGTTCGAGTACCCGCTCGTCGTCGGCGGGCTGGTCGTCGCTGCGGGCGGGCTGATCGGCCTCGCCAGCCGCATCTGGTGGGCCCAGGCGCTCGTGCGGGGCGCCGGCGCCGGGCCACTGCTCGTGATCATGTCGGCAGGAGCGATCGCGGCGGCCGCGTGCCTGACGATCAGCGCGCTCGCGCACATCGGCGCGCTCGTGTGGGTCGGCGTCGTGTTGCACGGCGTGTCCGTGCTCGGTGCGAGTGTCGTCATCAACGCGTCGGTCATCAAGGTCGCGAGCAAGCGGATGCTCGGGCTCGCGACGGGCGTGACGGCGACGGGACTCTACGCGGGGTTCGCGACGGGGCCGTTCGTCGCCGGAGCCGTGATCGACACCGACGCGGGCTTCGTCGGCGGGTGGGTCGTGGTCGGCATCGCGTACGTCGCGTGTCTTGCGGTATCGATCGTGTTCTCGCGCGTGACGCGGCACCTTCGCCGCGCGTCGCGGGCGGCTGGACTCGCGGCGCCGGCCGCCGGGTAGCCCGCGCCCCGACGACGCGCCCGCGCCGGGGCTACGCGACCGCGCCGAGCTCGTGCACGCCGATCGTCGTCGCGAGGCGGTGCGTCTGATCCGGCGCGAGGGTCACGGCGCCGTCGCCGACGATCGCGGCCTCGACGCACACGAAACCGCGCCACTCGCCCTCGCCGACGTCTCCGGGCGCAGACGGGCCCGGGTTCCACACGACCGCCTTCGTCGCCCCGTATCGTTCGACGCGCAGGCGCCGGTTCCAGCCGGAATCGTCGACGTCGACGACCGATGTCGCGTCGTGGTAGACGCGGTCGATCGCCTCGCCGAACGGGAGGCCGGGGCCGGCCTCGACCTCGGCGCCGGCGACCTTGTCGAAGTGCCGCGCCTCCTCGAGCCCCCGAAGCGCGATCGCGTCGAGATCGCTGACCGCGAGGTACGTGTGCAAGGCGGCCTCGACTGTCGCCGCATCGCGGCCCGAGTTCGTGATCTCGAGCGAGACCTCGAGCGTCTGCTCGCCGCGCTTCGTGGTGGACGCGAGCACCAGCAGCGCCGGCGCGCCGGTCGCGTCGACGTCGAGCTCGAGCGCGTGGCGCGTGCCGAACGCGGTCTCGGCCTCGCGCACCCATGCCGCGGTGCGGGCCGGCCCGTGACTCGGCGTTCGCGCGCCATCCGGCCCCGAGCCGAACCACGGCGCGCAGATCGGGACGCCCCCGCGCCACGCC
>JBQDJW010000276.1:2650-4742 GCA_052086425.1 Pseudoclavibacter sp.
GAATACAGCACCGGATGCTCCGATCGCGCCGGGTGCCAGTGCGTCACGTGGGCGCCGCGGTCGAACATGCGAAATCCGGGCGCCGACAGGTGCGGTTCTCCGTCGACGATCGGCGTGCGGCCGGTGATCGGGCCGACGGCGGTGGCCGTGTCGGACCGGGCGCTCGCATCGGAGGCGGCGCTTGCTGCGGTCGTGTCTGGCGCGGAATTCGCATCAGGCGCCGCGCTCGCGCCGTGCACCGATGGGCTATTGCTCTCGGATGCGGTGTTCAGTTCGGGTGCGTCGGGCGGCGGTGCCATGCGCCCGATGTTCGCATCGTCACTCGGACGGCGGCTGACAGCGCGGGCACCACGCGCTCCGCCGCGATCGGTCGCCGCGAATCGTGCCGCGTTCGAGGCCGCCGTCGCCGTCTTCCGCATCGTCGCCGTGTCTGCCGGCGTCGATGATCGCGCCGCAGCGACGGCACGGCAGCCCCTCGCGCCGATAGACCCACGAACGCGGACGCGGCGGGCCTGTCCGTGAGCGCCCGGTCCCCGAGGGCCACGCCCGTGGCGACCCCGATCGGGAGCGCCCGTCCTGCACAAGCCCCAACCGCGTCGACCCCAGCGCCGGCGTCTCGCCCGGAGTTCCTCCTGGCCCAGCGAGATCGCCGGTCGTGCGCGCAGCCCACACGCCTTCGAACACCGTGAAGTCCCGAGCCGCCGGGCGCATCCGGTTCGCGCGCGACGGTCGCGGTCGGGCGCACGCCGCGCAAGAAGCACAGCTCGGTGACGTACTCGTTGCCGATGCCGGCGAGATTGCGCTGGTCGAGCAGCGCGGCGGCGAGTTCGCGGCCGGGGCGGCGCCGCAGGTTCGCGACGGCTGTCGCTGCGAGTTCGGGCGACCAGGCTCGGTCGAGCAGGTCCGGGCCGAGGTGCCCGACCGCGTCGGCCTCGCGCTCGCGGGGGAGCAGCTCGAGCACGGGCAGCAGCGTGCCGATCGCGACGGCGTCGCTCGTCTCGAGCACCGCCCGCACCTGGTGCGCGGGCGCCGGCCACCGCTCGCCATGGGCCCGGATGCGCCAATTGCCGTCCATGCCCAGGTGCGAGTGGAGCGTCTGGTCGCCGATGCGGATCAGCAGGTGCTTGCCGCGGGGCTCGACGCCGTCAACGACGCGTCCGACGAGCGTGCGTCCTGCGGTCGCGAATCGGGGCACACGAAGATCGGCGCGCGTCAGGGCGCGACCGGCGAGCGCCGTGTGCAGGTCGGCGCAGACGCGGTAGACGCTGTCTCCCTCAGGCATCCGTCACCCCGGTTTCTCCGGTCACGTCGAGCGCATCCGAAGGCCCTTTGGCGTCGCCGCGAAGCCGGCCTCCTGCAGCGGCGTAGCGATCGGGTGATCGAGCACATAGCCGCCCTCGATGCGCTCGATCACGAGGTTCGGGATGCGCGCGGCCCGCACCGTTTCGGCCAGCGACGTCGCGGCCGCGCGCAGGACATCGTCGTCGTCCGTGAACGCGATGATGGTCTTGCCGCCGCGCTCGACGTAGCAGGCGAGTTCGCCGTCGACGATCGTGACGAGGCCGCCCGCCTTTCGGCCAGGACGATGCCCCGCGGATGCCCGGCGCGCGCCGGCCGCGGACGCGGTGCTGGCAGCGGTCCCGGCGTCGCCCGGCCCGCCGGCGGCCGCCCCGTCCGCGCGTGACCTGTTGTCCGCTGGTCCCGCGTTCGAGGCGCCATCTGCCGAACCGGTCTTCCCGGCCCGCCCCGTGCTCGCCGAGGCGGGCCAGGGAAGCGCGGAACCGAAGGGGTTCGCCGGGTCGGTCGCCGCGAGCGTGACGGCCGCGAGGGCGCGTCGGTCGTCGGAGGGGTCGACCTGGAACGTCCGCAGCCGGTCGACGGCGCCGGCCGTCGAGAACTGGGCGGCGCCGAGGCGCTCGATGAAGTAGCCGCGGCGGGCCCGTCCGGACTCCTCGAAGCGGGAAAGCACTCGGTACGCGAAGGCGAATCCGCCAGGCAGTTCTTCGGCCATCACGGCGCCGCGGGTGACGACGCCGTAGCGATCGAGCAGCAGCTCGCCCGCCGCGAGCCCCCGCTCGGTCGGATCGGGTTC
>JBQDJW010000277.1:0-4739 GCA_052086425.1 Pseudoclavibacter sp.
GGTGCGGTAGTGAGCCCCCTCGAGGGCGATGCGGCCGATCGCGGCGTAGGCGCGCTCGCGCGCCTCGGCGAGATCTGCGCCGCGGGCGACGACGTTGAGCACGCGCCCACCGGTGGCGCGCAGTTCGCCGTCGAGGTCGCCGGCCGTCGCGGCGTGCAGCACGCGGACGGGGCGGGCCGTGCTGGGTGCCGCGGCTGCGCCGTCGGCCGCGCCCGCGCCCTCGTGGCCATCTCGACTGCCGGACTCGGCTGCGGATCCGACGCCCTCAGCATCCGCGATGCCCGTGATGATGCGCCCGGTCTTCGGCGAGTCGGGGTACCCCTCGCTCGCGAGCACGACCGTGACGGCCGCGCGGTCGCCGATCGCGAGCCGCTCTGGCTGCGTGCCGAGCGTGCCGGTCGCCGAGGCGAGCAGCAGCTCCGACAGCGGCTGGTCGAGGCGGGTGAGCACCACCTGCGTCTCGGGGTCGCCGAAGCGGGCGTTGAACTCGATGACGCGGATTCCGGCCTCGGTCACGATGAGGCCGCAGTAGAGCAGCCCGACGAAGGGCTCGCCGTTGCGGCGGAGGTCGTCGACGACCGGTCGCGCGATCTCGTCGACGACGATGCGCGCGAAATCGGCCTCCGACCCGAACCTGTCGACGATGAAGGGAACCGGCGTATAGGCGCCCATGCCGCCGGTGTTCGGGCCGTCGTCGCCGTTCGCGAGCCGCTTGAAGTCCTGGGCGGGAGGGAGCGCGCGGCAGGTGGTGCCGTCGGTGAGCACGAAGAGCGAGACCTCCTGGCCGTCGAGGAACTCCTCGACGAGCACGGGGCCGGATGCGAGCCAGTGCGTCGCGTGGGCGACGGCCTCGTCGCGGTCGGTCGTGACCATGACGCCCTTCCCCGCCGCGAGCCCGTCGGCCTTCACGACGTAGGGCGCGCCGAAGCGCTCGAGCGACTCTTCGACGTGCGCCAGCTCGGTGCACAGGCGCGCGCCTCCGGTCGGCACGTGGGCGCGCTCCATGATCTGCTTCGCGAACGTCTTCGACCCCTCGAGCTGCGCGGCCGCGCGGTTCGGCCCGAACACCGGCACGCCCGCGTCGCGAAGGGCGTCGGCGACGCCCGCGACGAGCGGGGCCTCCGGGCCGATGACGACGAGGTCGACGCCGTCGTCGCCGGCGAACTCCGCGACCAGCTCGGGGTTGTTCGCGTCGAGGGCGAGCACCGCAGACTCGTCCGCGATGCCGGGGTTGCCCGGCGCGGCGATGATGTCGTGGGTGCCTTCGGCGGCGAGCGAGGCGACGATCGCGTGCTCGCGAGCGCCCGATCCAAGTACCAGAATCTTCACCCGGTCAGCCTACGGGTTTCGCCTCAGGCGCCGTCTCAACGGCGACCTGGGGTGCGCCTGGCGGCGCCGCTGCGCCCGACGCCGTGCCACGATGTCGGCATGGCGAAGGCGAGAATCAGCGAGTCCGAGGGGCGCGCGGCCCTCGACGCGTGGGGAGAGTCGGGCGAGGCGGCCAGCAGGGCTCACCGCGCAGCGGCCGTGCGATACACGCTGCAGGCACTCGCCGACCGGGCGCCCGGCGCGAGCGTCGAGGTGCGCGTCCCCCCGTTCGGGGCCGTGCAGTGCATCGAGGGCCCCGGACACACCCGCGGCACGCCGCCCAACGTCGTCGAGACCGACACCGCGACCTGGCTGGGCCTCGCGACGGGCAGGCTCACGTGGGACGAGGCGACCGAGGCGGGCCGCCTGACCGCGTCGGGAACGCGCGCGACCCTCGACGGGCTCCTGCCCGTCGTGCGGCTGCCCTGAGCGTTCGCGGCCTCGCGCATCCGGTGCGCTGAGTGCTCCCGACCCGGCGCATCCGGTGCCACGAGCACCCACGTGGATGCGCGACAATGGAGGACATGCCCGATCGCGACGACAAGCCCTCCGACAACGCCGGCGACGACCACGCCGTCGACGCCGGCGCGGAGTCCGACGCCGAGGCCGAGCAGGACGCCCCGACCGAGCTCCCCGCCCGCGTCTCGCGCCAGTCGCGCATGGGGCGATTCCTCGGACTCGGCGCGATCGTCGGCTTGTTGCTCGCGGTCCTGCTGACGCTCGTGTGGCCAGAAGACCCCAACTTCATGCCGGCCAACCCCGAGCTGCAATTCACGGACATGCAGGTCTTCGGCTTCCTCGCGGTGTACCTCGTGCCGATCTTCCTCGGGATCGGCGGCCTCGTGGGCTACATCCTCGGCCGGGTCGCCGAGAAGCGCAGCCGCACCGACATCGTCATCGCGCGGGGCGACGCGGCGCGGCCCGACGCCTGAGCCCGGGCGTCACGCCGACACCATCACCGGTCCGCACGCTCACCGTGCGGCGCCCGCGAGCATCCGGGCGATCGCGACGTGCACCATGAAGCTCGCCTGCATCTCGCGCGTCGAGTGGAAATTGAGCACGACGTGCGCGTCGAGCTCCGGGTAGGTGAACACGTGCGCCGCCCACACGCCGAGGTGGCCGATGGGCACCGGAAGTCCCGCGAGCGCCGGGAAGAACTCGCCGAAACGCAGGCGCATCGTGCCGGCGCCGCAGTGGATACCTTGGCGGAACCGGTTCCGCGGCCGAGCGAGCTGCGCGAGCAGCACCGGTGAGATCAGGCGTCCGGCATGGAGGGCGCGCGAGAAGCGCACCCAGTCGTCCGGCGTCGCGACGATGTTGCCTCCCGCCCAGTCGAGGCTGACGGTGCGCGCCCGGCTCAACTCGCGTCGCCCGAGCCAGAAGGGCTGCACATCGAGGTCGCCGAGGTCGTCGGCGATGAGCGTCGCGTCGTAGGGCGTCGACGCTGAGGCCATGCCGCACGGCTCGAAGATTCGCGTGCGCAGCTGCTCGGAGAAGGCGGCGCCGCCCGCCTCCTCCGCGATGCGACCGAGCAGCACCCAGTTCGTGTCGGAGTACGCGAATCGCTCGCCTGGGCGCCCGTCGGGTGGCAGCGTTCCGGCCTCGACGAGCAGCGCGCGTGGTGTCCAGAGATGGTCCGGATGCTCGTGGACGGTTTCGATCGATGCTCGCGTCGAGCGCCTGCCGCGCGGCTCGAAGTAGTCGGGCAGTCCGCTCGTACCGGTCAGCAGGTGCCAGACCGTGATGTCGCGTCCCGCATCGACGCCCGCGGCCGCGGGGAGCGGCGCGATGTCGTCGGCGGGGAGGAGTCGGCCGATCGGGTCGTCGAGTGAGAGCGCTCCCTCCTCCGCGAGCATCGCGACGAGCGTCGCCGTGAAGAGCTTGCCGGCACTCGCGGCGTGGAACGGTCGGTCGACGAGGCCAGAATCGAAGCTCCAACCGGGGGAGCGGACGACGACGGTCGGTGCCGGCATTCCAGCGGATGCGCGGCGACGCGTCATGCGATCGAGCCGGCGTTCGAGGGCGGCGATCTGGCGCCCTGGCGGGCGCGAGGTCGGGATGCCTGGCGAGCTCGCCGGCATTGTCTCGTGTCGTGTCGTGCGCATCTGGGGCCTCCGATGGGACGCATTCGGTGTATCTCTCTGAGACATGTCTACTAGACATGTCTCAGAGAGGCAATGGCTTAGGGTGAGCGAATGGCGAACGTGATCCTCGGGGTGCTGCTGATCGCGCCGATGACGCTGTACGAGCTCGTCAAGGCGTTCGAGGCCGGTGTCTCGCTCTTCTACAGCGCGAGTTCTGGCAGCATCAAGCGGGCGCTCGACGTGTTGCTCGCCGCCGGGCGCATCGAGGTCGCCAGCGTCGAGCCGGGCGCCAGGGGGCGCAAGGTGTACCGGGTGACCGACACGGGCCGCGCCGCGTTCCGCGCCTGGATGCTCGGCGACGTCGCGGGTGGCGACATCGAGGTCGCGGCGCTCTCGCGCATCCACTTCTTGGGGCAGCTCAGTCCGGGCGAACGCGTTGCCGTGCTGCGGAACATCGTCGAGCGCGCCGAGCGCGAGGTCGCCGACTTCGAGTCGTACGCCGTGAGGGCGCACGCCGAGACGATTCCCGAGGGCCTCGACGACGTCGCCCGCTACCAGTTCGTCACGCTCGACTACGGCATCGCGGCCCACCGGCATGCGCTCGCGCGATTCCGCGGGATGCTCGACACGGCCGAGGCTGAGTTGGAGGGCTGAGAGCGGCGGCCGGCCCGAATCCGGCCGCCCTACCGCAGCGCGGCGAGCACCCGCTGGGCGTCGGCGACGGTCGCCCGGTGCGCCGTCGCCTTCTCCTCGTGCTCCTGCGCGGCCTTTGTGTGCGCGCGCTTCACCTCGCCGCGGATTCCCGCCGTCTCGGACTCCGCGAGCTGGGCCTTCGTCGTTGCCCCCGATCGCAGCCAGACGCCGCCGGCGGCGACCGCCGCGCCCACGATGAAGAGCAGCCAGCCGATGCCGGCTCCGAGCACCCCGAGCACGAACCCGATCACCGTGACGCCCGCGCCGATGCCGAGGATCAGCATCCAGCGCCGCTGCAGTGCGGTCGGCCGATGCCGCTGCTCAGCGTCGGCGACGCGCTTGGCGAGCTCGCGCTCGTCGACGCCCTCGGCCGACACCTCGACGCCGTAGACGCGGCTCGACTCGACCGACGGCTCTGGCCGAGCCGCCTGCTCGGCAAGCCACGGTCGCAGCTGCTCGCCGATCGCCCGCCACAGCAGGCGCCGGTCGCGGGGGCTCGTGTGGTCATCGCTCGCCGACCGGAACAGCGCCTGCGCCACCGACACGGTCTCGGGCGCGGGCTGCTCGTCGCCCGCCGGGGCGAGCGGGTCGGTG
>JBQDJW010000278.1:0-4736 GCA_052086425.1 Pseudoclavibacter sp.
AGTCACCTCGGGGGCATCCGGTTCCCGAATCTCACCACGCGCATCCGACTCATCGCGTCCTGTGCCGCCATCGACGAGCGCCAGGGCATCCGCAGCGACCGCGGCCGCGGCGGTGGCACGCGCCCCGTCGCGCTCTGCGGATTCCGCGCTTCCTCGCGTTCCGACCCGGCGTTCCCGAGCACGCCTCGAACGCCGACTCGAAGCCTCGGCGACCCCTGACTCCGGCTCGGCCTGCTCGTTCGTCATACAAATCCTCTCGCGCCGCGCTGCGTCGATGCGCACGGATGCTGCGAAACTGAGCATAACCCACCAGTCACATGAGCAACAGCAGTAACACTGACCCCATCACGAAGACGTAACTCTCTGGGCGTGTCGGTGCCCATTCGCTTCGAAGCAGGGTATATATGCATGCCCAAACAAGGCTGGGTATTCACAGCATCCGCGACACGCGTCGTCGAGCCCGCGAGAACACACCGCTGGCAGCAACCGTCCGCCGAGTAGGAAGTCGTGGCCACGGTGGTCGCACCACCTTCGCCACGACGACGCAGCTGCCGGGTGGTCGAAGCGCGCCGGAGCGCGATGTCGAGCGCGGCCGAGACGGCCGGCTTGCGGGATCCTCGGCCATCGACGAGCGGATCCGGCGGAGACGACCTATTCTTCGTGCGTCACGTAGATGTGCGCGGCGATCGGGCGACCGAGGCTGACCTCGAGGCCGGCCTCGTCTCCCTCGTTCGCGCGCAAGACGATGCGGTCTCCCTCGCTGCGTGCGGCGATCGAGACACCGGGAAGAATGCCCGCCTCGCGGAGAATGCGGAGCGACTCGAGGTCTGCCTGCACCGGCTCGCCGAACCGGCGAATGCGACCTGCTGCGCTGTCGTCGCTGTCTTCCCGAATCAGCGTGTCGAGCGCGTCGACACCGGTGAGGAACGGAGTCGCGGCCTCGACGCCGAACTCTTCGAGGCCGGGGATCGGCGTGCCGTACGGCGATTCGACGGGCCTGCCGAGCAACTCGAAGATGCGCCGCTCGGCCTCTTCGCTCATGACGTGCTCCCACCGGCACGCCTCTTCGTGCACCTCGGCGAGATCAAGACCGATCACGTTGGCGAGCAGCCCTTCGGCGAGCCGGTGCTTGCGCAGTACGCGGATCGCCATATCGCGCCCCACCTCGGTGAGCATCAGCCGACGGTCGCTCGCGACCTCGACGAGGCCGTCGCGCTCCATGCGGGCGATCGTCTGCGACACAGTCGGGCCCGAGTGGCCAAGACGCTCCGAGATGCGCGCGCGCAACGGCACGATCCCCTCTTCTTCGAGGTCGAGGATCGTGCGCAGATACATCTCGGTCGTATTGACCAGACCAGTCACATCTGCCTCCCTCGAGCGCCGCACCCTCAAGCCTAGCGGCGCGCCTGGGTATGCAGGGTACCCGCGGCGAGGAGGCCAGAGTCGCCCGAGTCTCGCCGGTACGCTGACGGCATGACTCAGGTGCGCATCCCAACTGATCTGCTTCCGCTCGACGGGCGTTTCGGATGCGGACCATCGGTCGTCCGCCCGCGCCAGGTCGACCACCTCGTCGAGAACTCGGCGATCGTGCTCGGCACCTCGCACCGGCAGGCCGGCGTGAAGGATCTCGTCGGCCGCGTGCTCGAGCAGTTCTCGACCCTGTTCGCGCTGCCAGACGGCTACGAGATGCTGCTGTCGAACGGCGGGTCGACGGCGTTCTGGGACGCGGCCGTGTTCGGTCTCATCGAGCGGCGCAGCGCGCACGGCGCATTCGGCGAGTTCGGCGGCAAGTTCGCGGCCGCATCGGCTCGCGCGCCGTGGCTCGACGAGCCGATCGTCGCCCGCTCCGACCCTGGTTCCGTTGCGCTTCCGGAGCCAGTCGAGGGCGTCGACGTCTACGCATGGCCGCAGAACGAGACCTCGACGGGCGCCATGGCCCCCGTCAAGCGCGTCGACGCGCCAGGCGCACTCACGGTCGTCGACGCGACGAGCGCCGCCGGCGGCGTCCAGATCGACGTCTCGCAGACCGACGCCTACTACTTCGCGCCGCAGAAGAACTTCGGCGCCGACGGCGGCATCTGGTTCGCCGCCGTCTCGCCCGCAGCGATCGAACGCATCGAACGCATCGGCGCATCCGGCCGCTACATCCCCGACTCGCTCGGCCTCACCCACGCGCTCGAGAACTCGCGCAAGAACCAGACCCTCAATACGCCGGCCGTCGCGACGCTGCTGCTCGTCGACGAGCAATTGCGGTGGATGCTCGACAACGGCGGCCTCCAGTGGGCCGCCTCGCGGACCGCCGCGTCGGCGCGCACGCTCTACGACTGGGCGGAGGCGCGGTCGTTCGCGACGCCGTTCGTGACCGACCCCGCCGAGCGATCGCAGGTCGTCGTCACGATCGACTTCGACGAGTCCGTCGACGCCGCCGCGGTCGCCGCGACGCTGCGCGAGAACTGGATCGTCGACGTCGAGCCCTACCGCAAGCTCGGCCGCAATCAGCTGCGCGTCGCGACGTTCACATCGGTCGATCCGGACGACGTCGAGCGACTCACTCGCGCGCTCGACTACGTCATCGAGCGGCTCGACTAGGCGCTCCCGCGGGAGGCGCTCCCTGCAGCAGGGAGCGTCCTCGCGGGGAGCGCATCGTTGCGGACGCTACTCCGACTCGGGTGCCGCTGAGGGCGATTCATCGCCCGCATCGCTGTCGCGGACGGCGCGCCGCTGGGCACGGCTCGCGACGCTCACGCGGCGACGCGAGCTCGAGAGGCTGCGACGCCCACGTCGGGGCGTCGTGTTCTCGCGGTCGCCGCCGCGGTCCGCGCCGGCCCCGCGCTCGTCGGGCGCGACGGCGGCCGCGCGTTCGTCGGATGCGTCTCGACTCGTCGTCGCCTCGACCGCAGCCGTGTCGGTGGTGACCGGTTCGACCGCGGCGGCCGCCGCGGTCGCGTCCGCTGAGATACCGCCATCTGGCGTGCCCGCGGTCGTCGCAGTGTCGCCGGACTGGCCGGACTCGGCTCCGACGCGCGTGCGAACACGCCTGCGCTCGCGGCGGCCGAGCGACCTCGCCGCCGGCGCACGATCGGCGTCGGCCTCGCGCTCGTCAGTCTGCGCAGACGCGTCGTGGTCGGCCCGGTAGGTCGCGAGTCGCTCCGCCCACGGCACCCACGCCGGCGCAACGCTCGCGTCGTCGCCGGGCAGGAGCTCGGCTTCGAGCACGTTCGGCTGCTCGTCGCCCTCGAGCTGCACGAGTGCGACTGTCCAGAACCACCCGAGATAGGCGGTCGATGTCGTGGCGAAGCGCGCGATGTACACGCCGTCGCCGATGTCTTCGAATCCCACGAACTCGCCGATGTCGTCGGCCGACGTGATCTCGCCGAGCGAATCGCGCGCGACGTCGATCGTCGCCGCGACTCGCGGCTCGTCGAGCGGGCGTCCGACTGGGGTCGAGAGAGCCGGTGTAGCGATGCGATCCGGGTCGAGGTCGGGGAACGCGAGCGCGGCCGCGTCGTCGTCCGAGTCGGCCTCGTCGTCGCCCGGAGCTGCGTCCGCGCCTTCGTCGGCTGCGTCGTCAGCACCGCCCTCGTCGCCGCCATCGACGTTGTCAGCGGCGGTGCCCGTTTCGGCTGCGTCATCCGCAACCGCAGCATCCGCAACTGCCGCATCCATCGCAACCGCGGCATCCGTCGACGATGCATCGCCGACCCCGGCCGCATCGGCGTCAGGTATCACGGCAACTGCTTCTGCGTCTGCAGCACCTGCGTCGGCAGCACCGACGCCATCATGGTCGGGCTCGCCCGTCGACGGCTCACGCATCGAGATCGTCCGCGACCTTGCGCAGCACCGACGCCACCTTGGTGCCGGCCTGCTGCTCGGGGTACCGCCCGCGCCGAAGATCGCCACCGAGCTTGTCGAGCAGCTTGACGAGGTCTTCGACGATCACGGCCATGTCGTCTGGCGACCTGCGACGCGCCTTCACGACGCTCGGGGGCGTGTCGAGCACGCGGACCGCGAGCGCCTGAGCGCCCCTGCGCCCGTCGGCGATGCCGAACTCGAGGCGCGTTCCCGGTTTGATCGACGTGAGGCCAGACGGCAGCGCCGTCGCGTGCAGGAACACTTCCTGCCCGTCGTCGCTCGCGACGAATCCGAAGCCCTTGGCTTCGTCGTAGAACTTCACCTTGCCGGTGGGCATGGCCACTCTCCTTGCTTGCGCGCTCGGCGCCTCGATCCGTGTGGGTGCTCTTCCGCGCGGCACGGCGCCGACGCTGACGGCGGCGACGGTCGTGCTGCTCCCACGTCGGGCCGCTCCTTCCCCGTTCGACATCGGGGCGGCGACGGCGTCGCGGGCCCGGGACGCACCCCCACAGTCTAGGCGGTCGCCGCCTGCGAGATAGGATGCTTCGGTGAGCAACTCAGATCAGGCGCCGGTATCGAGAGTCGAGCGCACCGTCGCGTTCATGGCGATCGGCATCGGCATCGTCGCGTTTCTGTGTCTGATGGCCGTGCTCATCGCCCCCCTCGTCGGCATGTCCGCCGAGGCGATGACGAGCCCGCTCTGGCAGCTCGTCTTCATGGTCGCCTACTTCGGTCTGCCCCTCGCGATTCTCATCATGATCGGGCTCGTGATCGCCCGATGGGTGCAGAATCGGCGCCACCGCGCGCAGGGCTGACGGACCGAATGGACGGCGTTCTCGCGATCATCCGCCTGCTGCGAACCTTCGACATCGAGCAGCTTGAGC
>JBQDJW010000279.1:0-4723 GCA_052086425.1 Pseudoclavibacter sp.
CGTGAGCCATGGCAGAACCTCCGCCGCTGAAGCCTCACCGAAGAGCGCCGCGATCTCGCCCGAGGACAGGATTACGATCGCAGAGAGCACGACAGCGACCCCGAGGTTCACCCAAAAAGTCGCGTAGCCCCTTGCTCGGGGCCGGGTACGTCATTGCTGCTGAAGGCAGCCCGAAGTCACGGAGTATTTCTGCGATGCCCACGAGGGCAATCGCCACCGCAACGATGCCGAACTCCATCGGCTCAAGTAGCCGCGAGAGCACGATCACTCCGAGGAGGAGGGTCCCAGCTTTCGCAACCTGCGCGAGCATGAGGAGTCGGGCACCGCCGGGGGCGCGAGCCTGCGTCACACTCATCCGCCCGGCACCGCCTCCACGTCAGTTCTTCCATTCGCGGGACCGCACCACCTTGCTACGGAGCAGACCATAAATCAGCGGAAAGTCTGCCGCTGTGGCAGCGGCCAGATGCGTGAGCTTCTGGCCCGTGCCTCGTGCGTTCTTGTATAGGCGCAGGTGCGCACGGGCCGAGATTTGTCGCTCCCGCCACCGCCGAATCTCGATGCCGGAGTAGTCCGAGTAGTAATCACGCATCTGAGAAACCGATCGCACGCTTCGCGAGGGGTCGTCCATCGATTTGCCCCCTTCGAGTGCGTACCGGGCCGACGGGTCGTCGTGGAGCGTGATCCGACCGAGCATCGCGATGCGCAGCATCATCTCGTAGTCCTCCGCGTAGCGCGGAAGAAGAGGCTCAGGTGCCGAGACGAAGAGTGCTTCTACAAGCTTCCCGGAGTTCCAAACAACACAGGCAGGCGGGATCGGCGCGAACCCCTGCTCGAGCAGACTCTTGAGCGTCGGTGCGGATTCGTTAGGACGGATGATTTGTTCCGTCCCATCCGTGAAAAAACCCCTCGCACTTCCACCAGCCGCAACGACACCAGGATCGTTGACGAGCATCTCGAGGGACCGCTCCACACCTTCCGGGATAAGGGCATCGTCCGAATCGAGCATGATGACATAGGGCGCTTCGACCTCGCGTAGTCCGGTGCGCCGAGCGACAGAAGCGCCTGAGTTCTCCTGACGGATCACGTACGCTCCGGCCGCCCGGGCGACATTAGCGGTCGCATCCTTCGATCCGTCATCGACCACGATGACGCGCGTCGCCCCGGCCGCGAGCGCGCTCTGGATCGACTCGGTCACGGTCTTCTCGGCGTTGTACGCCGGGATAACGACCTCGAAACTTCGGTCGGTGCCGCTCACGCGCGTGCCTCCTTCCGGCGAGGGAAAGCGATCGGCTTGACCACGTCGTCTCCATCCGCCGGTCGAAGAAGCACGGCGAACATGAGCCACGTGATGGCGAACCAGAAGAAGCTCGTCATCGTCGCCGAGACGAGGAATGCGGCGAGCACGCCGGCTGCGACAGGTTTGCGCGGCGCAGGAGTGTAGGCGAAGGCGGTGACGAACAGAGCGACGAGCAACGCGAGCCCGACGATGCCAGCGTCGTAAAGCACCTGCACGGGGAGGATGATGATATGCCCAGATACGTTTCCGGGCGTATCCGGCTGGATGTGCGTGATACCGAACGTGTTCGTTCCGTTCCCGAACCACAGATTTGCGCCATGCAGATTGTCCAGGGCCATCTCGATGATCTTCATCCGGAAGCCCACGGTGCCGCCTTCGACCGAGAAATCGCCGAGCTTGTTCTGCGTGTCAGGATTGCTGGGGTCGGGCACGTTGCGAGTCGGCGAAGGCGTCGGCTCAGGCGATACGGGCGGCGTCGCGGTGATCGCGCTCGTTGCCGTTGGGTGCTCAACACTTTGTTCGACGGCGGCCGCGTCATCGTTCGCAGGGCTCATCGCAGCTACAGCCACGGGCTCGGTCGTCGGATCGGGTGCAGCCGGGGAGGCCGTCGGCTGGCTCTGCACAGCGGAGACGATGGTGTAAAACAGCGCGAGGGTAATGACAAGACTCACGGCAGGTGCAACGCGCCGAATCCACTCGTTCGCCTTCTGACCACGGCGGAACAGGCTGGCGATGATGAACACCACAGCACCGCCCGCCAAGCTGAAGACCGCGGTGCGTGTCTGCGATGCGAGCAACCCGAGCGGGATGGTGATGCAGAGCACGGTCACCCACCACCACGGCAGTCCACGCCGGGTGATCGCCAGCAGACCGCAGACCATAAGAATCGATGCGAAGATATTCGCTTCGATCGCCGTGACACGTGCCACGTAGATCTCGTACAGCCAGTCGAACGCGACCCCGAAGTTAAAGGCACCGTTCGTGAGGTTCGCGAGCAGGAAAACAATCATCCCCGCAAGCGCCCACGGCACGACAGCTGCGACGAGGATGCGGAAGGAGAGCTCAGCCCCGCTCTTCAGCGTCATGATCGACATGAGTATCAGCAGGTCGATCGCGAGCCATGCCACGATCGAGACGCTCCAGCCGTAGTCAGGCGAGAAGATCAGTGTACTGAGGATGTTCCATGCGACGAAGATCGCATAGACAAGGACCACGGGGTGGCGCAGCGTTCGCAGGAACGGCATCCGCAGTGCAGGTACAACCAGCATCCAGACAGCGAGGACCACCGGGAAGATCTGCTCGAGCCGCACGTTGAAACCGAGAACGGGGATGTCAAAGCGGCCGAAGAACGCACTGAGCACAACGAGCGAGATCAGCGCCGTCGTGACGATCGATGTGCGCTGGTCGAGTGCGGGCTCCGCGAATGCCGCAGTACGCCGCTGGCGAAGGTCCGAACGCTTCGTCATGCTGGTTATGTCCACAGTGCTCCCCGGATCTCAGCGTCGAATCGTTCACGCGTGAACTCGCTGTCGAAGCGCGCACGCGCTCGGTCTGCAAAGCGGCGCACGTCGTCCTCCGTGAGCTGCCGAAGCGCGTCACGCCAGGAGTCGACGTTCCCTGCGCTTACGAGGATTCCGTCCTCTCCTGCGATCTCGGGCATGCCCCCGAGGTCGCTGCCGACGAGGCACCGACCAGCGGCAAGCGCCTCAATCGCGATCGTGGGCAGGGGATCGGGTTGCACGCTCGGGACGAGGACGACATGCGCGCTGTCGAGCGCTGCACGGGTATCGTCAGTCTGACCGGAAATAGTGATCTGTGCACGGCGCTTCATTCCCGCGACGATCCCGGGAACATCAGTAGCCTCGCCGCTTTCCGGCGCAGCACCGAGGACGTCGAGGCGGATGCCATCGCGATCAGCCGCATCCCACGCCTCGAGTAGGACAGCGTGGCCCTTCCAGGCGTTCCATCTGCTCGCCACGACGCAGCGAATGCCGTCATCAAAAGCGGGAAGATTGCTGGGTCGCGGGATGTCGAAGCCGTTGCGAACAACCTTCACGCGAGGCTTCACGCGAGAGGGTAGCGGCTCCACAATCGCCTTGCTGACGGCGACGATGGTGTGCGCGAAATGGAGCAGCGGCGCGACGACCTTTGTCCCACCGGACAGATACTCGTGCAGGTGCAGCACGGCGCGCGCACCGATGAGGCGTGCAACCGGAAGGTAAGGCGCGGCAGCAGCAGTGTTGACGTATACAAGGTCCGGCCGCATCTTGATCAGCAAACGAGCGCTCGACAGGAACCGCGCGAATAGGCTCGGCAATTGCTTCGGACGCATATAGGCCCTGCGCAAAATGGCCAGCGGAAGGTGGCGGAAGGCGATGCTTCGCTCCTTCAACGCGGCCGACAGCTCGCGCCGAGGGTAATCGACGTCAGTAGGCAGCCAGACCTCGAGCTTCGCATCAGCCGGAGCCGTTCGGAGCGCTTCGAGCAGCACTTTGTCGGCACCGTACATCTCGTCGGACGGATGGATTACCACAATGCGCGTCGGCGTCTGCTTTCGTCGGCCTCTCACTTCGCCTCCTGCGATGAACGGAGCGGACGTGCAGGGATGCCGCCGTAGACCGCTCCCGGGGGCACATCGCGCGTCACAACCGCGCCCGCCGCGATGACTGCACCATCGCCGATCGTCACACCGGCCGTCACCGTCACACCGCTCGCGAGCCAGCAGCCCTCGCCGATGACTATCTCGCCCCATTCAACGCCCTGCTCCTTGACGCTGAGCGTGGGGTCGTCCTTCGCATGGTTCTCCGCGAAAAGCCGCACACCGGGCCCAATCATCGACTTCGCCCCAATGCGGATACCGCCCGAGCAGCCGATGTAGCACCCTGGCGAGAGACTACTTCTATCACCCATCACGAGGCCCTTGCCGATGTCGCGCGAGTAGTAGCTGCTCGGTCGGATGAGCGAGCCCGCTCCGATCGATACATCGTCACCCAGCTGGATGCCCTCCATGCTGAGGCCCTGAATCTCGGCATAATCCTCGACGATGAGGTTCCGTCCCGCAGAAACGAGGTGCGGGTTTCGAATGCGCACGCCGCGACCGATAAGCGGCAACCCTGCCACCGACTTCATCCGAAGGCGCGCGATAATCCCGCGAGCCGCCATCGGACCCACCTTCGCGGCGAGCTGGAGACTGATGCGCCGCCAGCCGGGCAGGTTCGCGCGCTGCGCGCGCTCGCGCTGTTCATCGATAAGCTTCGTTCGGACTCCCATGTCTTCCCCAAGTTCTGCGGCTTATCGGCGCCGCGTCTCGAGCGCCGCAAGCAGGCTGCGTTCATACGCAGCACAGACGCTCTCCCACGTGTAAGTGGAGGCAAAGCGCTCACGCGCGGCCTGACTCATCTGCTCCTGGCGGGCGGGATCGGCAAG
>JBQDJW010000280.1:0-4699 GCA_052086425.1 Pseudoclavibacter sp.
TCTGCTTGCCCGCGGCATCACGTCGGTGACAGAGCCAGGAATCGGGCCGGGCAGCACGAGCCTCCTCGACGGCTCGACCTCGAATCGATCCATCGAGCTCTACGCGACGCTGGCATCAACGGGGCGGCTCGAACTCCGCGTCGACCTGCTTTTGCTGTTCAGCGGCACCGGTGGAGCGAGTGCGACCGAGACCAGGACGGGGCTCGCGACCGGCCTGCACACCGCGCTAGTGGGGCGGGGCATCGACGGCCGGCGGCTTCGGATCGCCGGTGTCAAAGTCTTCGCGGACGGAACCCCGCGCAGCCACTCGGCGTGGTTCGAGCAACCCTACGGCGTGCCGCACGACTGCGGCGCGATGGTGGTCTCCGGGCGAGACGACACCGCCAGGGCCGACGAACTCGCCGAGATCATCCGAGTCATCGATGCGGCCGGGCTCCAGGCCGGCGTGCACGCGACGGGCGACGCGACGGCGCACGCCGCGCTCGACGCCATGCAGGTCGCGATGGGAGCATCCGGTCCGCACCGACATCACTACGTGATCCACGGCGATTTCATCGACGCGGGCCGCTTCCCCGGGCTCGCGGCTGCGGGAATCGGCTGGAGCACGAATCCGGCGATCGCTCGCGCAACGGCTGCGATCGGCCCCACCCTCCTCGGGCGCGAACGGCACGATTCGCGCCAGGCGATCGCCGAGGCGCTCGACGCCGGGATGAACGCGACCATCGCATCCGACGCGCCGGTCGTCGACCCCGATTGGCGCGTCGGAATGCACTCGGCGATCACACGACCGTACGACACCGGCAGTGTTCGCCACGCGCGTTCGCTCACGACGCTCGACGCGCTCGCCGCCATGACGGTGTGCCCGGCCGATCTCGACGGCACGGGCGAGTGGCGCGGCACCCTGATGCCCGGGGCGGCCGCAGACTTCGCCGTCGTCGACGCCTGGCCCGATGACGACGACGTGGATGCGCTTCTCGCGATTCGAATCGACCGCACCGTGATCGACGGCACGCCAGTGTTCGAACGGCAATCGACTTCCGACAACAGCCACCCCCTCACACCAGGAGAACGATCATGAACCTCAACCGACTCGCGAGCGTCGCGGCAGCCGCCCTTGCCGTGACCGCGCTCGCCGCGTGCTCCGCATCGGGCGACGACGGCGGTGACAACGCCGACGGCACCACGACGCTGACCGTCGCGCTCGTCGGGCTCAGTCAGGACGCCGCGCTGAGCCTCGGCGTCGACCAGGGCTACTTCGAATCGCGCGGCATTTCGATCGAGACGACCGTCGTCGCGAACCCGCCAGCCGCCATCGCCGCGGTGCAGGGCGGCCAAGTCGACATCGCCTATACACCGAGCATTCCGCTGCTGAACGCGCTCAACGAGGGGGTGCCCGTCCAGGTCGTCGCGGCTGCCGACGGTTACCCGGATGGGGCCGGAGAGGCCGACGACGCCGCCGATATCGACGACACGGCGATCATCGTCAATCCCGACAGCGGCTTCACGTCGACGGCCGACCTCGAGGGCAAGACCGTCGCCGTCCCCGCGAGGAACGCGCAGATGGAGGTCACGATCGCGGCCGTCATCGAAGATGCGGGCGGCGACCCGTCGACCGTCAACTGGGTTGTCCTCGACTTCGCGTCCGCTGTCGAGGCGGTCAAGGGCGGCACCGTCGATGCGGCCGGCCTCGTGAATCCGTTCTTTGGCGACGCGCTCAGTCAGGGCATGGAGCTCCTCGCCTCGCCAGGAGTCGGGTTCTTCGAGCAGGGGGCCGTCGGCCTATACGTGACCAGCCAGAATACGGCGACAGAGAATGCCGATGCGATCGTGGCGTTCCGCGAGGCTGCCATCGAGTCGAACGGCTACGCGAACGACAACATCGACGAAGCGATGGCCCGCGGGCAAGAGATCACGGGCGTCGACATCGACCCGTCGGAGATGACGCCCGTGTACTGGCCGACCGAGGTGCGGCTCGAAGACATCGAGAACGTCAATTCGCGACTCGTCGAGCTCGGTTACCTCGACGCCGAGGTCGACTTGAGCGGTGTGTTCCTCGACGGAACGCTGGCGGGCTGACGCCATGGTCGGCGTCGGATGTGGCACCCAGTGAAGCCAATCGATCGAAGCGCGACGTCAGTCGGCCGAGGCACGCACTCCGTCGCCCGCGTTCGCCCCGCCGGCCGCTGAGCCGACTTCGTCACGCTCGCCACTCGCGGAGCCTCTCCCGGCCCCCGCGGCCGCCAGCCGCTCGCGTCCGAGGGGCGACGCGATCGAGTCGAGGAACGCTTCGAGCATTTCGATCTGCGCCGCTCCGGTGGTCTCATTCGGCAGCAACAGGCTCAACACCTGCAGCCCGGCGTTCGAAGAGGCGATGACGGAAACGATGTCGACGTCCGCCATTCGCGTCGAGATCTCGCCGGCCTCGCGCGCCTCGGCCAAGAACTCCGAGAGCTGGCGCCGCCACATGATGTTGGTCTCGAAGTGCGAATCCCAGAGGTCTCGGTCGGTGACGGCGCGATCCCAGAACGCGACGACGACCCTCGACTCCGCCCGAGCCTCCTCGGTCGTCGGCATGATCTCGAGACACAACGCACGGATCGCGGCGAGGCCGGTCAACCCGCGCCCGAGCGACACCGCCGCGCGCGCATCCGTCCGGGCGCGAGCCCGTTCGAACGCGGCGACCAGGATCGACTGCTTGTCGGGGAAATACGCCTTCATCGCACCGTGCGCGTAGCCGGCCTCGGCCGCGATCTGCCGCATGGTGAGGCCTTCGAACCCTTCGCGCTGCAGGAGACGCCACGTCGCGTCGATGATGTGCTCGCGCCGCGAGTCATGATCAACCACTTTCGGCACGTGAGCCCCCTTGTCTGTCGGACCGGGCGCACAGGCCCGGAACACGAATGTTACGGCGACGTTCCCCCACCGGCGCGAAGGCCCGGTCGGCAGCATCCGCACCGCGTTCACGTCACTGAACAACAACAGTAGGAATAGTCATGAAGACTCAACGAATCGTGCTCGGCATCGTGGGTGTCGCCGCAGTGCTGGCGTTGTGGGAATTGCTCACCCGCGGGCCGCTCTCGAATTCGCCCCTTCCCGCCTTCTCGTCGACGCTCGTCGCTCTCGTCGGGCTCTTCGGCGATCCGGGATTCTGGCAGGCGGTGGTCGACACCGTGCTCATGGCCGCCGTCGGATTGGTCGTCTCGGTCGCCCTCGGGGTCGTTCTCGGCCTGCTCATCGCGTCGTCGTCTGTGCTGCACGCGGCCAGCCGAGTCGTCGTGGAGTTCCTGAAGCCGATCCCGCCGATCGTCGTACTTCCGGTCGTGGTTCTCGTCGCGGGCCCAACGCTCGGCATGGGCGTCATCCTTGTCATGATCGGATGCGTCATCGCCGTACTCATGCAGACGGTCGCCGGAGTTCGTGAGACCGATCCGGTCGCGGTCGACTCCGGTCGAAGCTACGGCCTCGGCCGGCTCGAGCGCGTGTGGCGCATCGTGCTGCCATCGACACTGCCGTACATCGGCATGTCGATCCGCGTGTGCGCCCCCGTCTCGTTGCTGGTCAGCGTCGTCGCGGGTCTGCTCGGCGGAGGCCCGGGAATCGGCCAGTCCATCCTGCGCTCGCAGATGGCCGGCGACCAGCCGCGCCTCTTCGCCCTCGTCCTCGTCCTCGGCGTCATGGGGCTGCTCGTGCAGGGCATCACGAACGCCACCGAACGACGGGTGCTGCACTGGCATCCCGCCTACCGCCCGGAGGTGCGCTGACCATGAATGCCTCAGTCAGATCGGAATCCGGCCAGGTCGCCGCGGATGCGCCGCGGGGCGACCGCCGCGCCGCGCATCCGCGTGCCGCCCACGTCCATCGCCGCATTCCCTCGTGGATGTTGTGGGTCATCACGATCGCAGCTCCACTGGCGATCTTCGTCGCTTGGTGGCTGGCCTCGGCCGAGTCGATCGACCCGTACTTTCCGCCCCTCGCCGTCATCATCGAGAGTTTCCGCGAGTTGTGGCTGTTCGCGAACTTCGCGAGCGACGTCGTTCCGAGCCTCGCCAACCTCGTGGTCTCGTATGCCCTCGCGGTCATCCTCGGCATCGGAGCGGGAACGCTGCTCGGCCTCAACCGCATCGTCGCCGGCCTCTTCGACCCGATCATCCACTTCTGGCGTGCGATTCCCCCAGTTGCGCTCGTGCCGATCATCGTGGCTGTCATCGGGTTCGGCAACGAGACGCGAATCCTCTCCATCACCATCGCGGCCGTCTTCCCAACCTTGATCGCAACCATCGACGGGCTCAGAAGCATCGAACCGATCCAGAAAGACATGGCGCGCGTCTACCAGCTCTCGCCGTCCGAGCGGGTCTTCCACGTCTATCTGCCCGGAGCGGGGCCGCGGATCGCGTCGGGAATGCAGGTGAGCCTGCAGACAGCGTTTGTCGTCATGATCGCGTCGGAAATGCTCGGATCGGCGACCGGAATCGGCGCGAAAACCCTGCTCGCACAACAGTCGTTCGCGATTCCCGACATGTGGGCAGGCATTCTCCTGCTCGGCGTCATCGGATTCGTCGCCAATGCGATCTTCGAGCTCCTCGAGCGCCGAGTCCTCGCCTGGTACATCGGCGCCCAAGCACAGGGGCGGTCGTCGTGACCGCCGCCCCGTTCAGTCCTCACTCCACCTTCGATGCAACGCGGGAGCGAACCATGCCGA
>JBQDJW010000281.1:0-4667 GCA_052086425.1 Pseudoclavibacter sp.
CCGAGGCGCTTACCCGGTTCTCGGCGCATTACCTCCCGCCGAGGTCGGTGCGCGCGCGATCACGGCGGGCGGCGATCCGGGCGACGACCCCGGTGCGATCGGCTCGGGAGACGCCACGACCGAGGTCGCCGAAGAGTCGGCACGCGTCGCCGACCCGGCCGCCGTGCGGGCTGCTCGCGATGCGACGAACGCGCTGCTCGGCGATCCGACGCCCCTCGCGTGGGCGCTGTACGACGAGCCGACGATCGGCGCGATGGTGCCACTCACGCCGCACGTCGGCGCCGAGGCGCTCGGCCACGGCTGGCTCGGCAGGCGCGAGGCCGTCGATGAACTCGGCGTGCAGCTCGGCCTTGAGGGGCCGATCGATGAATACGGACCGGCCGCCCCGTTCTCGGCCGTTGCGGTCTACCGGGCGAACGCGCTGCGCCAGTTCGCGGGCGTGCTGCGCGCGCAGGGAGGCTGGGGCCAGCTCGTCGCGCAGGTGCACGGCGGCGGGCCCGAGCTCGAGCGGCAGCTCGACTTGCTCGCGTCTCGCATCGTGCAGTCGGCCGGATATCTGACGGTCGAGGTCGGCACCGCCGCGCAGCTCGAGACGAGCCTCGCGCACCTTCAGGCCAAGTACGCCGAGGTCGCCGGAATGCTCCCGGCCGGCACGCGGGAGCCCGTGCGGTACTTGCGCGCACGGCGGCGAGGCGCGCTGAGCCCCGAGGCGATCGGAGAGACCCTCGTACGGCGCGCGCCGAAGTTCGCGCAGTCGCTGCGCGCGGCCATCGCCCGCTGGCGGGGGTAGTCGGCAGTCTCGGTCGCTTGCTTCACGGGGGTCCGCTCCGTCGGCGGTTGCGCGTCGGCTATCGGCTGCGGCGCTCGAGCGCCGTCGTGAGCGTGTCGAGATGCGACCGAACCATCGCGAGCTCCGAGGCGAGCTGCTCGTCCGTCAGATCGTCGCGCTCGGCGAGCAGGTCGGCCTCGCCGAACCGCTCCGGCTTCGGCTTCGGCTCCGGCAGGGAATTCGAGTGTTCCGGGGTAGACCGCTCATCCGGTCGCCCTGGCGTATCGACTGCGGGTGTATCCGCATCGTCCTGCGTCGCCTCGCCCGCACGCTCCTCGCGCCCCTTCGCGAGGTTTTGCATCGTGTCGATGATGACCGCGACGAAGAGGTTCAGCATCGTGAGGGCGCTCACGACGATGAACAGCACGAAGAACACCCAGGCGCCGGGCATGCCGTCCGCCATGATCGGACGCACGACGGCTGCCCACGAGTCGAGCGTCATCATCTGGAAGAGCGTGAAGAGCGACTCGCCGATCGTGCCGAACTGCTCGGGCGCAACGTCGCCGAACAGCTCGGTCGCCATGACGGCGGCGACATAGAAGATGATGCTGAGCAGCGCGCCGATCGAGGCGATGCCCGGAATGGCGGCGAGCAGCGTTGTGACGATGAATCGCAGCTGCGGCACGACCGACACGAGGCGCAGCACGCGCAGCACGCGCAGCGCGCGCAACACCGAGAACGCACCGGAAGTCGGCACGAGCGCGATGGCGACGATGAGGAAGTCGAAGATGTTCCAGCCGTCGGTGAAGAACTTCCAGCCGCGCGCGAACAGCTTGCAAGCGAGCTCCACGACGAAGATTCCGAGGAAAACGGCGTCGATCGCGTGGATGGCGCCGCCGATGCTGCGCATGATGCCGTCCGAGGTCTGCATGCCGAGCGTGACGGCGTTGGCGATGATCACGGTGATGATGACGTTCTGCACTGCCCGCGACTCGACCCAGGCGCCGACCGTGGCGCGAACTCGCGCGAGCCTGGTCGGCCGGTCCGTGGCGGACGGCGTCGCCGCCCTCGATCCGCCGGATGCCACGGTCGGCGCGGACCCGGCCGTCGCGTCGGTCTGTTGCGGTGAGAGTGTCATGCGTGTCCTTATTCCACGGAGGCGGCCGGTGTCACCGAAGCATTCGGGCTGATCGATCGTCGCGCCGGTCGGAGGTGCCGAGGCCGGCGGAGCGCCGCGCGACCCCCGCGCGGCGCGAACCCGCCTGGCAGCCTAAGCGGTGGCGACACGCCCGGCATCGTTCGCAAGTCGGTCATCGGCGGCGTGGTGGGAGAGCGGGGGTGCCGCCCGGGAGTAGCGTCTTAGCGACGAAGTGGAGGCGCCATGGCGGATCTCGGATCGTCTGGCACGGGCCAGAATGACGGTGCGCTGCCCGACGACAATCTCGCGGCGAACGACACGGCAGAGCAGCGCCGACTCGACGCGGCGGAGCGACGGGGCCTCGGCAAGGGCGCATTCGCGGGGCTCGGCCTCGCCGTGCTTGTCGTCGTGATCATCGGCGCCGTGCTGATCTGGTTCAACCCGTTTTCGCAGGGATCGACGGCCGACAACACGGCGCCCGTCACCTCACTGCCCGACGATTCGGTGGGGCCGACGCAGTCGTTGCCCGCGGCATCCGCCACGACAGTCCCCCCGCAGACGCCCGACGAGACGTCGACAGCGGCGCCGACGACGAGCGCGCCCGCTGACGTGACGATCGCGCTCAACCGGTGGAACTGGATCCCCGACCAACAGATGTTCTCGGTCGCGGGGTTCGTCGACGGCGTCGAGTCGGGCGGTACGTGCACGCTCACGGCTGCGAGCGGCGGCGTGACCCTGGTTGCGAGCGAGCCCGCGTCGCCCGACGTGACGACCACCATCTGCGTCGTCAACCTGCACTCGCCCGACGTCGCGCCCGGCAACTGGAACCTCACGATGACCTACGACGGACCCTCGGGCCCGGCGACGAGTGAGACTGTCACGGTCGTCGTGGCGTAGGGGCGCATTCCTCACTTTTCGTCGAGGTAAACGCGTGCTCTCCACGTGGTCTAAAATCTTCCGGGCTGCCGCCAGATTCGGTGTCGGTCGATGGCTGCGAGAACCACGGAAGGGCAAATGCTGACAGCGCCGCGACGCCGGCAGAAGGCGCAGAGGGCGTCCGGCCAGGGCCTCGAACCTCGAACTGGATACGTACCCGAAATTCAGGGGCTGCGAACGCTTGCACTTGTGCTTGTCGCGGTATTCCATATTTGGTTCGACCGTGTTTCTGGCGGCGTCGACATCTTCTTGATGATCTCTGCCTTCTTGATGACCAGGTCATTGGCGGATCGAGCCGTACGTGGTGGTCTGACGAATCCGGTCACGTTCCTCATCAGGAAATTCTCCCGTCTTATTCCGGCCGCCGTTGTTGTCATCGCGATGACGCTTGGCGGAATCGTGCTGTTCATGCCGGCTGCGATGTGGCCGGGATTCGTGACGGATGCGATGGCATCGCTCGGCTACGTCGAGAATTTCAGGCTCCAGGCGGTGGGCGCCGACTACTTCAACGCCAACGCCGGCGTCGTGAGCCCCTTCCAGCACTTTTGGTCGCTGTCGATCCAGGGGCAAATCTTCATCCTCTGGGCAGTCACGCATCTTGTCGCAGAGCTGTTCGCGCGGCTGACGAGAATACCGGTGCGAACGGTGCTCTTCGTCGGGTTTGGCGCCGTGTTCGTGCTCTCGCTCGGACGATCAGTCTGGCTCACCGATTTTAATCAGTCGTATGCGTACTTCGACACGGTCTCGCGGATGTGGGAGTTCGCCGCTGGTTCGCTCATCGCCTTGGTGCATGGCACGTTTCACGCGTCGCGGATTGTGCGCGAGACAATGCGCTGGGTCGGTCTCGCGGGTGTGCTCTCCTGCGCGATGCTTGCGCCTGTCGAATCTACCTTTCCCGGATGGATCGCGCTGTGGCCGGTCGTCTCCGCCGCACTGATAATCCTGTCGACCGATAGCCCTATTTCTTCAGCACCAGGTTCAGACACAGCCTCGCAGCCTGAAGGTGGAGGAATGGCTTCGCGTCTCCTTTCGTCTCCGACGCTCGGAATTGTCAGTGATCACACGTATGCGTTGTACCTCGTCCACTGGCCCGTGCTCGTCATCTTCACCCACGTCGCGATGACGGAGTCGCCGAACTGGTGGCAGGGGGCGGTTATTCTCGCGATATCGGTCGCATTGAGCGTCATGGTGCACTGGATTGTCGAACGCCCGGTCTCGACGTGGTTGAAGAGAGTCAACGCGCGTAATTGGGCCACAAAGCTAGAGATTCGTCCCCTCGTTGCGATTACGACGGGCGCCGCCCTCGTCGTCGTCACAGGCGTCGTGGTGAATCAGCAGCACCAGGTGCAGATTGACGCGAACGAGCAGGCTTTGGCCCTCGCCGACTTCAGTCAAATCGGCGCGAACGCGCCCGATATTGCCGTCCCCTCGGATAGTGTGATTCCTGACGAAAGTCTCGTGCTCACCGATTGGGCGTCGATGGGGCAGAAGTGTAACCACGAAGATAAATTCACCCCGGAAGCCTTTTGCTATCATTTGCCAGCGGTTCCTGAAATCGGTGACACTCGGTCACTTCTTGCTATTGGCAATTCGCATGTGGCGCAGCTTTCGGGGTTGATCTATGAGACTGCCTCGCGTCAACCGACGTGGGATGGGTTCGTCCAGGTCGCGCCAGACTGTACCTACGAGCGATCGCTCGGGGTCAACGCGCCCGCCGGCTGCCCCGGGCTCTGGCCGGGTGCCGAGAGGTACATCGTGGAGCACAAGCCCGACCTAGGGCGTGTCTGACAAACATGCAGGTGCTCCGCTGGGAGTCTTGATCCA
>JBQDJW010000282.1:0-4659 GCA_052086425.1 Pseudoclavibacter sp.
GTTCGACGTAGGCGTCGACGAAGCGAAGGTCGGCATCGGGCAGGCTGCTCCGAAAGACCATCCACGCACGCGTCATGGACTTCAGCGTACGCAGGCCCGCCGCTGACCGAAACCAGCCCGCCTACTCCCCCGTGGCAAGCACCCGCTCGCCGACGAGCTCGCTCGCGAACGGCACCGAGTAGGCCATGAGGGCGCCGGCCTGCGCGTCGCGAAAGATCCGCTGGACGGGCGAGCGCAGCAGGTACCCGCCGCCGCCGCACACCTTCACCGCGAGCGCAGCCGCATCCACGGCGACGACGTTCGCGAGCAGCTTCGCCTCGGTCGCCGCCCTGGTCGCCGGCGACCCCTGATCGGCCAGCCACAGCGACCGCTCCGCGAGCAGCCGCGCCGCCTCAATGCGCACCCACATCGCCCCGACGTCAGCTCGCACCCACGAGGCGTCGGCGAGCGACTCCCCGGACGCCGACGATCGTCGACCAGCCGCTTCGCGGATCGCCCCGATCGCTGAGGTCGCGATGCCGAGCGAGAGGAAGGGAAACGCCGCCGTGATGAGGCTGGTTTCCGACGCCTCGGGCGCTCGGCAGCGGCGCTCGCGCGCGATCGGGGTGCCGTCGAACACGAGGGTCCGGCTGCGGGTCGCCCGCATTCCGGCTGTCTCGTCGATCGCCGGCATCGCCACCGTGCCGTCGACGGTCACTCCGAAGAACGCCGGGGCGCCGTCCCGCCGAGCCCCGAGGAACAGGTGGTCGGCGAGCTCGGAGCCGGACACGAAGAGCTTGCGCCCCGTGAACGACCACCCCATCGCGGTCGGCACGACATCCTGCTGCGAGCGAAGGAAGAGATTGCCGCCGGCCGGCTCGGAGAGCGCGTTGGCGAACCGTCGGCCGGCCCGCAGTTCCGCTGCGAAGTACTCGCCCACCTCTGGAACCGTCAGAGTCACGGCGGCGTGCGCCGCGCCGACGTGCATGAGCCACACGGTCGCGAGCGCCGGATGCGCCTCGGACAGCGTCTCGACGATGCGCCCGAGCGCCGCGTACGAGAGGCCGTTTCCGCCGAATGATTCGGGCAGCACGGCATTGTCGAGGCCGCTCGCGTGGAGGGCTCGCAGGTGCTCGACGGGCAGCCGAGCCTCGGCGTCGTCGCCGGCGACCGTGGCGCGCGACGCATCGGCAATGGCCGCGGCAGCGGCAACCCAGAGCCCTTCGTGCGGCGGCACTGGCACGGGCGAGGGTCGCGACATCATGCGGATGCTCCGATCGCGTGATGCTCCGCGCCCGCGTCCCCGACCGAGGTCACGTCCCCGTCCGAAGTCACGCCAGGATGCTCCCCCGCGCCACCGCAGCGGTCGGCTGGACCTGGCACGAGCACGTCGATGAACGACTGCGACGCGGCGTCGATGAGGCCGCGCTCCGTGATGCCGGAGTCTGGCACCGTGTAGAGCCCGACGAACGAGAGGATCATGAACGGAGAGCGGATCTCGCAGCCGAGCGCGGCCGCGGCCCCGTGCGCCGCGTCGAACCGATCGACGGTGTCTTCGAAGGGCGCATCGCTCATCATGCCGCCGACCGGCAGCGGCACGCGGGCGACGACCCCGTCGCCGACGGCATCGCCGCCGTCGACGGCATCAGGGTCGACGACGACGAGCCCGCCGTCCATCTCGCGGGTCGCCTCGAGCGCGCGCAGCATCGACGCGTCGTCGGCGCCCACCACGGCGGTGTTAATGTTGGGGGCGTTCATGCTCGTGGCGATAGCGCCGCGGCGCAGGCCGAAGCCGCGCACGAACCCGACGCCCGCCGAGGCCGTGCCGTGGTGCCGGTCGACGACGGCGATCTTCAGCACATCGTGCTCTGGATCCGCGACCACACCACCGTCGCGAACCGTGAGCGGCACCTCGACTCGGCGCTTGAAATAGCCGTCGAACATCTCCATCGCCCGCACGAGCACGGGGCCGTCACCGGCCTCGGGAACCGCGACCCGAAGCATCCGGGAATCGAGGCGACCCGACAGCCGCACCGTGCCGGAGGTCCAGGCCGGGCGCTCGTCGCGGTTCTCGAAGAGCGCCCGCCCGTCCCGCGCGACGACCCGGCCCGCCGAGACCACGACCGACGGCCGGGCCTCGGCGAGGGCGGGGATGACCTGAAGGTCGGCGAGCCGCGACGGTGCGACGGTGCCGAGCAGCTGGTCGAGCCGGTAGTAGGCGGCGGGCTGCATCGTCGCCATGCGGTACGCGTCGAGCGGGTCGACGCCGAGGGCGATCGCGCGGCGCACGTGGTGGTCGATGTGCCCCTCGTGGGCGAGGTCGAGGGCGTGTTTGTCGTCGGCGCAGAAGCAGAGGCTGCCGAACGACGGGCGAATGCGGTCGAGGTCGGCGAAGATCGCCCCGGTGTTGTCGGCGAGCGACGACCCCATGATCGTGACCATCATGCCGGCGCGGGTGCGCTCGAGCGCCTCGTCGATGGTCGACGCGTTGTGGTCGTCGCTCACGCCAGCGGCGACGTAGCCCCACAGCGACTCCATCGACTGCGACGCGGTGTGGCCGGTGATGCGGCGCCCGGCCGCGAGCGCGGCCCGGTAGCGGTCGGTCGAGACCTCGCCGTGGTCGAACGGGTTGCCTTCGCCGAGGGTCACGGTCGAGTCGTCGCGAAGCCGCCCGTGCACGACCGCCTCGTCGATCACGGCGCCGCCGAGCTCGAGATCGCGCGAGGTCGGCGTTGTCGGCGACACCTGTTGGAAGATCCGCAGCGGGGTGCGGGTGCGCAGCAGGTAGTCCATACCGCGGGCACCCCAGACGTTGGCCGCGCCGTTCGGGTCGGTGAGCACTGTGCCGGTCCCGCGCGGAACGCTGAGCCGAGCGAGCTCGCCCGGCGTGAGCGAGGTGTACTCGATGTGCAGGTGCGCATCGATGAACAGGGGAGCGATGAACGCGCCGCGCGCGTCGATCTCGCCCGCCGTGTCCGCTACGTGGCCCCACGGCGTGAGCGCCGCGATGTGACGACCGGTCACGAGCACGTCGGCCTCGAGCCACTCACGCGTTCCAGGCGACAGCACCCGCCCGCCCCGGATCACGAGATCTGGACGGTGCCGCCCGGCGGCGGTCGCGCGGAGGTGGCCGAGCTCCCGCGTCGTCGGGAACAGTTCGGCGCGCTGCGACACCTATGCCTCCTGACCGAGGCCGTACCGGCGCGACATGAATCGCTCGGCAACCCCGATCAGCGAGTACAGCAGCAGCGAGGCGAGCGTGACGACGAGCACCGACGCCCAAAGGCGGTCGTACTGCGTGTTGGCGATCGACTGGAAGATGCCGTAGCCGACCCCGTCGCCCGTGGCGAGCCATTCGGCGAGCAGCGCGCCCGTGAGCGCACCGGGGATGCAGACGCGCGTCGCGGTGAAGAACGAGGGCACGGATGCGGGGATCGCCACCTTGCGCAGCACCGTCGCCGGGCCGCCGCCGTAGACCGAAACGACCTCCGACATGGCGGGCGACGACGAGCGCAGGCCCTCGATGATCGTGACGAGCGCGGGGAAGATCACGACGATCGTGCCGATCGCGGCGACCGACACCCAGTCGCGGCCGAAGATGAGCACGATGATCGGCGCCATCGCGACGAGCGGCACCGAGCGGCACACGATCGCGAGCGGCATCATGGCGGCCTCGAAGCCCCGGAACAGTTGGAAGAGGATCGACACGACGCAGGCCATCACGAGCCCGGCCGTGAACCCGATGAGGGTGTCGACCATCGTGATCCAGAAGTCGCCGAACACGACGGCGCGCTGCTCGGCCGCCTCCTCGCCGACGAAGAGGTACTCGAACACGTCGATCGGTCCCTTGCCGATGATCCCCGACACGTCGAAGATCCACAGAAGACCGACCCACACCACGAGGATGAGGGCGAGCGAGATCACGAGGTTCAGCAGGGGCTTGGCGATGAACATCAGTCGTTCGCGCATACCGATCACGCCCTTCCGCTCGCCCACGGCGCCGCGAAGCGCCCCACGAGCGCGATGACGGCGTAGGCGACGCCGGCGAGCAGCACGGCGACGGCCGCGAGGGCCCAGAGCCGGTCGACGCTCAGCGACTCCTGCGCACTCACCATCGCGGGGCCGAGGCCCCGGTCGACGCCTCCGACGAACTCGCCGAGGATCGCGCCGAGCACCGCGGCGGGGGCGGCGATCTTGAGCGCTGTGATGAGGAACGGCACTGCCGCGATGAGTTGCACCTTCACGAGCTTGTGCATGCGGTTGCCGCCCGCGACGGCGATGACGTCGAGGCCCGCCTGATCAGCCGAGCGGAACCCTTGGATGGTGGTGACGACCGTCGTGAAATACACCGACAGCCCGGCGAGCACGACGGCCGTCATCGAGGCCTCGCCGCTGGCGGGTGGGCCGGCGACCGCGAAGATGACCGGGCCGATCGCGACGAGCGGCAGGCAATAGGTGATGACGGCGATCTGCGTTGCGAGGCCGCCGAGCCAGGGCGCGAGCAGCACGAGGCCCGCCGTCGCGACCGCGAGCACGTTGCCGGCGGCGAAGCCGATGCCCGCCTCGGCGAGCGTGACCGACGCGTTGCGCCAGTAGAAGTCGAAGCCGTCGCCGATGATGCTGCCGATGACCTCGGGCGGTGTCGG
The DNA here is from genome assembly GCA_052086425.1 of Pseudoclavibacter sp. GTDB lineage: Bacteria > Actinomycetota > Actinomycetes > Actinomycetales > Microbacteriaceae > Pseudoclavibacter. Next base: position 4,626 of record JBQDJW010000282.1, read on the forward strand.
GATCGGTGAGACGCCGCCGCCGTTGCCGACGAGG
>JBQDJW010000283.1:0-4655 GCA_052086425.1 Pseudoclavibacter sp.
GTCGCAGGGCTGTTCTTTGCATTCGTATTGAGGCTTTCCTTGCGGCAGAGGTCGAGTCCGACCTCTGTTAACCTGCACGTATTAGTTGTTATGATACTCGTTGCGGTCGCGGCCTCGCGCCTCGGCGCCCGCATCCGGCTCGCCCGCGGGGGAGCCGGGCGGGGAGCGCCGGCGAACTCGGCCGGCGTGGTGTCCGGCGGTCCCGGCACCGCCGTCCGTCCGGACCTCGCGGCCTCGCCGGACGTGCCGAGCGAGCCGAAGCCGCAGCAACTGCGCGACGACCTCGTGCGCCGCGCGCCCGAGGAGGTGTAGCCCGTGGACTACTTCACCACCGCCATCGTCTGCGGCATCCTGATCGGACTCCTCTGCGGCCTCGTCGGCGTGCTCGTCGTGCTGCGCCGCCGCGCGTTCTTCACCGTCGCGCTCACGCACGCGACGTTCCCTGGCGGCGTCATCGCCGCGATCCTCGGGGTCAATGTCGTGCTCGGCGCCGGGGTGATGGGCCTCGTACTGATGGCACTCATGGTCTGGCTGTCGCGCATCCGTCGCCAGGGCTCTCAGGTCGCCGCGGGCGTCGTGCTGAGCCTCGGCTACGCCCTCGGCATGCTGCTGCTGTCGCTCAACCCGTGGCTGCCGGTCAAGGTCGACTCGTTCCTCGCCGGGCACATCCTCGCGATCCCCGTCTCGAACGTGGTCATCATCGCCGTCGCCCTCGGCATCACGGTGCTCGCCTACCTCGCCATCGGCAAGGAGCTGCTGTACTCGACCTTCGACCGGCGCGGGTTCGCCGCGAGCGGGTACCGCGAGTCGGTCGCCGACGTCGTCGCGCTGAGCCTCATCACGCTCACGGTCGTCGCCGTCATGCCGGCCATCGGATCGATCCTCGCCATCGCCATGATCGCGGCCCCCGCGGCGGCCGCGAGGCTGCTCACGACGCGCGTCGGGCCGATGCTCGCCATCGCGTGCGGCCTCGGGGCGCTCGCCGCCGTCGTCGGCCTCATCGCGTCGCGCACCCTCGGGTTCGCGGCGGGCGGCGCCATCGCGATCGCGGCCACCCTGATCTTCCTCATCGCCCTCTGCGCCCGTATGATTCGCAGGCGCACCGTGACATCATCGAGGGATGCACGTAGCGGGGTGAGCGCGAACCCAGCGCCGCCCGTGGAGGTGACTGCACGATGACCGACCGACCCCAGAGCGGCGACGATTCGTCGGCTCGAGGCACGGCCGATAATTCCGGCCGCACGGGCGCCGGCCAGACCGGCGGGGGCCAGACCGGCGGGGGCCAGACTGGCGACGGCCAGGCGCGCATCGGCGGCATCGATGTGAAGCCGGCCCGACGCAACACCTGGCAGCGCGAGGCGGTGCGCGACGCGCTCGTCGACGCCGACGCATTCGTGAGCGCGCAGTCCTTGCACCAGCAGCTCGCCGAGCGCGGCACCAAGATCGGGCTCGCGACCGTGTACCGGGCGCTCGCGTCGCTCGCCGACGAGGAGCAGGCCGACACGCTCATGTCGACCGAGGGCGAGTCTGTCTACCGCGCTTGCGACATGGACTCGCACCACCACCACCTCATCTGCCGCGAGTGCGGCAAGGCGCAAGAGATCGAGGGCGAGCCGGTCGAGCAGTGGGCCGCGTCGGTCGCCTCGACCCACGGCTACACCGAACCGCGCCACATCATCGACATCTTCGGCGTCTGCCCCGAGTGCCGCGCCCGGCACGCCGCGGAATAACGCGGCCGCCCGCCTACAGGTACTCGTCGCCGATGATGCACTCGCTGCGGTACTCGATGTAGGCCTGGTCGGTCGCGACGGTCACGGTCACCGATCCGTTCGCCTCGTCGGTCGCAGAGACGGTCGCGATGCCGTCGGCCTGCGCGACGTCGCCGGCCTCGGCGCCGATGTCCTCGAGCGCCGTCGCCGCGAGGTTCGCGGCCTCGAGCGCGGCGCCCTCCGACCGCTCGACGATCGAGGTCGTCGACACGACGCTCTGCATCCCGTCACCCGGCTTCGGCTCGTCGTCGACGACGCACGCGCCGTGCGGCATCGTCACGGTGTCGCCCCAGGTGCCGCCGATCGCGCCCTGCACGGCGTCGATCGCCGCGATCCCTGTGTTCGGTGTGCCGCGCGCGGGCGCGACTGCCCCGTCCGATCCCCCCGCGCATCCGGCCAAGAGGGCTGCGGCGGCGAACGCGATTCCCGCGGTGGCGGAGCGGGCGAATGGATGCGTGACCTGCGACATGCGTCCGAGCGTACGACGGCGAGGCGCCCGGCCGCTTCGCACTCACCCGTTGTCTCGCCTGCGACATGGACGCCAACGACCGCCTCACCTGACATAAGTACGGCGGCGCACGGCCCCGATGGCGAGCCGGTCGAGCGGTGGGCCGCGGCGGGCGGGTTCAGGCCGCTCAGCGGCAGGGCGTGCGGTGCTCGATCGTCGCGCGAGCGGTCTCGATGGTCACGGTCATGGTGGAGCCGGCCTCGTTGCTCGCGGTGAACCCCGCGGACGCGTCGTCCCGATCGATGGGCCCGGCGACGAAGCCCGTACCGTCGAGCGCCGCCGCCGCGTTCTCGGCTGCGGTCGCCGGCGAGCGCTGCGCGCTGCTCTCCGTCCTGGCGACGTTTTGCATGCCAGAGCCCGGCTCGGGCCCGTCGGTCGTCTCGCACGCGCCATGGGGATAGTGCGTCAGCATCTTCCACGCGCCTCCGAGGGCGGCTTGGATGGCATCGATCTCGACGTAGCCGGTCGAGGCGGGCGGATCGCTCGGCCTCGACGTCGGGGCGCCCGTCGCCGGCGGGGGCACCGCCACCTCGGTCGGCGACGAGTTCGCCGCCGAGGCGTCGCCGTCGGCACAACCCGTTATCGCGAACGCGGCTGCGCTGAGGAAAGCGAGCGTGAGCAACCGACGACCCGACAGGAAGCGGCGGCGTGGAAGGCGTTCGGGCACGCGGTTCGGCATGGGATGGGACCCTAAAGCATCGCGGTATCGTCGCAGCGGAACGATCGCGTCCCGATCAGCTTCGGCGGCCGAATCGCGCTCGGCGTCGGCGCGCCGCGAGGGCTTGCCAACCGGCTGCGCGACGTCTAGAGTCGATCCTCGGTGTCTGTCGGGGTTCCCCTCTGCTTGCACCGCGCGAGACTCGCCCGATGCGGTTTCGCGCAGACAAGAGATCTTGGGCGGCCGCCCGCAAACGGGCTGCCGCGGTATCGATGGAGGAAGCTATGGCCGCAGTGTGCCAGGTGACCGGTGCCGTTCCCGGCTTCGGTCACAACGTTTCGCACTCGCACCGCCGCACGAAGCGCCGGTTCGACCCGAACATTCAGAAGAAGACGTACTACGTTCCGTCGCTCAAGCGCAAGGTCACTCTGACGCTGAGCGCCAAGGGCATCAAAGTCATCGACGCGCGCGGCATTGACGCGGTCGTCGGCGACCTGCTCTCGAAGGGGGTCAAGCTCTAATGGCGAAGAAGGGTCAGGACGTTCGTCCGATCATCAAGCTCCGCTCGACCGCGGGTACGGGCTTCACGTACGTCACGAAGAAGAACCGCCGCAACACGCCCGACCGCCTCGTGCTCAAGAAGTACGACCCGGTCGTCCGCAAGCACGTCGAATTCCGAGAGGAGCGTTAACCGATGGCCAAGAAGAGCAAGATCGCCAAGAACGAGCAGCGCAAGGTCATTGTCGAGCGCTACGCGGAGCGTCGTGCGCAGCTGAAGAAGCAGCTCGTCGACCCGAAGGGCACCGACGAGTCGCGTGAAGAGGCCCGCGTCGGCCTGCAGAAGCTGCCCCGCAACGCGTCGCCCGTGCGCGTTCGCGGCCGCGACAGCATCGACGGTCGCCCCCGCGGTTACCTCAAGAGCTTCGGCATCTCGCGTGTGCGCTTCCGCAACATGGCGCACCGCGGCGAGCTGCCCGGCATCACCAAGTCGTCCTGGTAGGGCGCGCCGCCCGCTGAACCTGCTGCGCAGGTCGGCCGGGTCGGCACAGCCCGCCGCAACGGCGCCCTCGAAACGCGCCCCGGAGCATCCGGGGCGCGTTTCGCGTTTGCCCCGACGGCGGGTCGCCCGGAATACCGCGGATGCGGGCCGAATCGGCGCGATTTCACCCCGCGGCCGCTCCCTGAGCGCGAAATCGGCGAAGAATCGCCTGCGAATGCGGCGTGTTCCGCGGAATGTCGCGCATCTTGGGGGATTCGCGGGGTAAGTTGACCACCGCGCGCCGACGTTCAGGCTTCGGTCGCACGTACGAATTGCCCACCGAGCCGCCCCGTGCGGAATGACGTCCGAGGAGGACCAATGGCAGACAAGACTGTGAACAAGACCGAGCTGGTCGCCGCGATCGCTGCTGACACGGGCCAGAGCCAGGCCACCGTCAGCGCGGTGCTCGACAGCCTCTTCGCGCAGTTCGCCGCGAACGCCGCTGCAGGCACCAAGGTTTCGATCCCCGGCTGGCTCTCGGTCGAGCAGACCTCGCGCGCCGCCCGCACGGGCCGCAACCCGCAGACCGGCGAGAGCATCAAGATCCCCGCGTCGAAGGGCGTCAAGCTCTCGGCCGGTTCGAAGCTGAAGGCCGCCGTCAAGTAGCAACGGCGCTGCGCGTCAGGCGCAGGAACGCAGTCAAACGCCGAGGGCGGGCACTCCACGTGGAGTGCCCGCCCT
>JBQDJW010000284.1:0-2687 GCA_052086425.1 Pseudoclavibacter sp.
AGAATCCGGCATTCGCTCGGCTGCAGCTTCGCCAAGACGACGCCGGCGCTACCCACGGCGACACATACGCCCCGACGTCCGGGAGTAAATGTCGCGGCCGGTAGCCGCTGCGCGCCAACAACTACCGGTCAGCCGCTCCCGCGACCGGCTTGCGGGGCGACCGCGCCGGCGCCGACGCGTCCGGCACGCCGACGCTCGCGACGAACAGCGGCACCTCGCGCCGACCGAGTCCGAGCTTGAACTCCAGTTCACCGGCCGCGAGGTCCGAGTCGAGCACGACGGACTGCGGCGCGAGCGCGGCCCCCTTCGACGAGGCCACGAGCCACACCCGCATGAGCGCCCTCCCCGCCTCGAACACGACGCCGGCTGGCAGGCCGAGCGGCGAGTTCAAGACGCGCGTCAGCTCGACGCCGGTGCCGAGGTCGAGTTCGTTCGCCTCGACGACGAGCACCACGTGCTGCGCCTGAACCGCGTCGCCCGGCGCCTCGAGGTGCGCTTCGAGCAGCGCCCGCCGCACCAAGTCGCCGCCGACTCGCAGGGCTCGCGCGGCCCCGTCACGCAGCCGCCGTCGGCGCGTGATCACGGCGCCGATCTTTGCAAGGGCAGGCGGCACGAGCATGACCTCCGCGCTCAGCCCGTCGACGCCCCAGCGCGGATGCTCCGGCGAGAGCCGCATCCAGTGCATGAGCTCGCGCGTTATCGTCGGGATGCGCAGGGTGTCGGCCGTGCCGAGCGACGCGAAGTGCGTCAGGTCGGCCGCCGCGATCGGCGCGAGCCGCACCCACGGCGGCACCACTCGCCGCGCCTCGGCGAGGAACCCGGGCACGCCCGTCTTCGCCCCGCGATATGTGAGACGCCGGTCGAGGAGGTCGGGACCGAAGGTGTCGCCTGCGGTATCTCCGCTCTGCGCAATGATCCGGATGCGCGCAACCGGTTCATCGCGCTCGGCCCGAGCGACGATGGCCGGGTCATCGAGCCCCGGCAGCAGCTCGACCTCGATCGCGGCGCCCTCTGCCGCTGCGACAATGGCCGCCGACTCGACCCAGCAGCCGAGTGCGAGCAGCGTGTCGCGTCCCGTGTGGTCGCCGGCCGGAAGCGTGCGGCCGCGCTCGACGGCGAGCTCGATGACACCGCCGGCCGCGTCGACGACGCGCGGCAGCCACGGCTGCGTATTGTGCGCCGACGGCGCCTTCGCGGCGCCCGCGATCACGCGGGCAGCGAGATCGCCCAGGTCATCCAGGTCCCCCAGGTCCCCCAGGTCACCCCGGTCACCCCGGTCGCCGAGGTCACCCGGGTCACCGTCGACGCGGGGAGCGCCGCCCGACCGTGTGCCCGATTCGCCCGCCGAAGCTAACCCCGGGGCGACCACCGAGTCGAGCTCCGAGTCGCCCCCGGATCCGCTGCCCGTTGCCGTCTCGTTCATGCGTTCTCGCCCTCCGTCGCGGCCCCGTCGAGGCGCTTGCGGTAGTAGGTGTGCCCGTGCAGCCGCTCGCCGCCGAGTTTCTCGATCGGTCGCGACGACGCCGGATTCTCGCGCCCGATCACCGTCGTGCGGATCGCCGCGTACCCGCCGCGTCGCAGCCCCGCGGCGAGCTCGCGCCACAGCAGCGACACGATCCCTCGACCCTGCGCGCCCGGAAGAGCCCCGTGGATCAGCAGGATCGCCTCGCGTGCGTCGTCGTCCGGGCCGCCGCCGGCCTCGCCCGCACGCGAACCCGGCCGCCGCATCCGGTCGCGCACGATCTCGAGCAGCTCGCGGGCCCCAACGCGCCCGCCCGATCGCTGCAGTACCCGCGTCATGTCGGGCACCGCGAGCACGAATGCGACCGGCTCGCCCGACTCGCGGTCGACGGCGAACAGCCACAGGTTCGGGTCCATGAGCGCGATCAGCCCGTCGGTCGCGGCGCGCATCTCGTCTGGCGAGATCTGCGTGTAGTACGGCAGCTGCTCGAAGGCGGCGTTCGTGAGCGCGCGCAGCTCGCGCACGTCGCGACGGTGCCGGATGCGCGACGCGCGCCGGATGCGAATGCCAGCGGTTTCGAGGTCTGCCGCGGTCGGCGCGGGTTCGGACTCGGTCGCTTCTGGAGCCTGCCCGTCGAGCAGCGCGATCCACGAGTCGGACTCGTGCCAGCGCGCGAATCCCGCGGCCTCGTAGGCGACGGGCACCCAGTCGTGGTTCCACGGGGAATCCATGAACCCGCGCTCGGCGAAGCCGGACGTGATGACGCCGCCGACCTGGTTCGGCAGCAGCGAGACCGGCCCGAACAGCTCGGACGAGCCGTCGTCGCGCGCGCGGCGCTCGAGCGCGGCGAGCAGGTCGCGCAGGTCGTCGGGCGTCGCGGCCCATGTCGCGCCGAAGAGGGTCGCGCGAGTGCCGAGCTTCGCGTCGAAATGATCGCTGCGGTGGATGGTCGTGCGGGCGACGACCTCGCCCGCGGCGACATCGCCTCGACCCGCGTCTCCGCGTCGTGCAAGCACGAGCTCGACCGGCTCACCGCCGGGCGCGCCTCGCTCGCGCCACGACCGCAGCGTCGACTCCTGCAGCGGGACGGCCAAGTGCTCTGGTTCGCCGCGGCGCGGGGCGGCGAGGAACGCCTGGAAATCGGCCTCGGTGTCGACCGGGGCCAGGTGGAGGGGAGCTTCCCTGCCCCCTTCGACGGGCTCAGGGAGCGTCTGCGCGACGGGCT
>JBQDJW010000284.1:2697-4652 GCA_052086425.1 Pseudoclavibacter sp.
CCGCGCCAACTCCTCGCGGGTCGCGTAGAGCCGGATGAACCCGGCGTTCGCGTTCGCGGTGTCCTGCACGATCCAGCGCATGAGGTGCCGGTGCTCTGGCATGCGCGCGAACCGCAGCATGTCGTCACGGGTGCGGTAGGTCGCGAGCGTGCCGAGCGTCCATGGGAACTGCCAGTACACGCCGTGCCAGACCGAGCCAGACATGCGCGCCATTTTCGCGGTCATCGCGCCCCAGTACCGCCCGGTGACCGCCCACGCGATCGGGTGCCGGTACCTCGTCGCACCGAGGAACATCGACCCGGTATCGAAGATCGTCCATCGCCGCGGCCGCGCCGGTCGTACGGGCCCCAGCGGGCGGGCGACCCCGTCGGCGACGCGCGGCGGCGTGCGCCCGGTCTTCGCCTCCGAAGACGTCGGGTGGAAGTGCTCGTTGTGCGCCATCGGCACGGCGCCTTCGGCGCGCCAGACGCCGTTCGTGTAGCCGCGCTCCTCCGCCACGAGCACGACGGTGCGTCCCGGATGCGACGCCGCGATCGCATCCGCCTCATCGGCCGACGAGACGGTCAGCAGTTCGAACGCGATCGACCCGTCGCGCAGCCGCTGCCGCCACGTCACGCCGTCGGCGCGCCCCGCCGATGCCCGCCCCTCGGCGAGCACGACGGCCTGCGCCTGCCCCTGCCGCGGCGCCAGACTGAAGTCGGTGGTGAACACGTCACGACTCCACGGTGTACACGTTCTTGATCTTCTGCGTGTCGAAGTCGTGCACCTCGACGCGGATATCGCCAGTCGACGGGTCTTCCTCGAGCGACTGCGCGAAGTCGCGCGACACGCTCGAGAGGTGCGCGACGACCCCCGCCCGCGCCGCATCCGCGAGCGCACGGCGGGCCGGATCGTCGAGCACCGAACCCGAGCGCAGCTGCACGTGCACGAGGGGCCGCTGCTCGTGGTCGCCGATCTCGAGAAGCGCGAGCTTGAACGATTCGATCGAGGAGGCGTACGAGTTGTCGCGGTAGAGGCCGTTCTCGATGTCGATCGGGTAGAGGTTCGCGCCCATGTACGAGATCGTCGAGTCTTTGCGACCGAAGAGGAACAGGAACGGCAGCTTCATGCGCTGCACCGCGAAGGCCCGGTGGAACGCTCGCTGCAACTCGGGGTCGAACGCGAGCGACTCGTAGACCTCTGGGAACGTCGCGATCCGGCCCTCATCGCCGATGTTGTACCGCAGCTTGGGGCTCATGATCGCGGTCGAGTTGAGCGTGACGACGACCTCGCCCGCGTCGTTGATCTCGAGGTACGTCTCGAGCGGGTTGTACTGGAACACCATCGGGATGCGCGTCTCGGTCGGGCCGAGCAACGCCGCGCGCACGCGGTCGTCCGCGTACATCGAGCGGCGCAGCCACACCGACACGTCCGATTCTCCGCCCATGCCGATCGTGAGGTCGCTCGCGCCGTAGCCAGAGTAGACGCGGCCGAAGCGCTCTTCGACGTAGTCGCGCAGTCCCTCGGTCATGGCCTCGCCGCCGACGAAGCCGTTCATGCGGTACGTCGACCAGTCGAACCATTCCTCCTCGTCGAGGCGGTCGCGCAGGTGCTTGAGGAACGGCGGGTATGCCGCGATGAGGTAGGTGAACCGGGGCCCGAAGTGGCGGATCGTGTCGACGATCTTGTCGAGGTCAGGCCCCGTGTTCTTCACCATCGCGATCTTCGACATGGCCTGGCCCGTGTTGGTTCCGGTCGCCCAGGCGCCCATCGAGAACGCGTTGAGGCAGAACAGCCGCTTCGATCCGAACAGCAGCGTGACGTACCCGGCCACGTTGCTGTGGATCGTGCGCTGCTCCTTCTTGCCGCGCATCCAATTGAATGGCGTGCCGGACGAGCCCGACGACTCGTCGACGACGGTGCCGATCGTCACGATCTCGCCGTTCCAGCAGCGCTCGTCCTCCGAATACCTGGTC
>JBQDJW010000285.1:0-4609 GCA_052086425.1 Pseudoclavibacter sp.
GGTCGGTGCCACCTGCCGGCGCGCGGGGCACCGGGTCCCGCGCGGACGCGACCGCGAGCAACGCGCCCAGGAGTCCGGCTAACACATCGCCGCTGCCCGCGGACGCGAGCACACTCGTGGGGGCCTCGACTCGTCGTGCCCTGCCGTCGGGCGCCGCAACGATCGTGGTGGCACCCTTGAGCAGCACGGTCGCACCCGTCGCCCGAGCGAGGAGACTCGCCCACGCCTCTGGCGCATCCTGAACATTGCGGGCGAACTCGGATTCGTCGCGATCGAGCGCGTCGGACGACAGTCCTGCAGACTCGACCTCGTCGCGATCGAGAACGCGACGCGCCAGCCTCGCGAATTCGCGCGCATGCGGTGTCAGCACCACGTTTCCGAGGGGCACGGCGTCAGCGGACGGAGCGGGACGCTCCGCGCCGGCGGGCCACTGCCCAGCTGCGAGCGATCGCCAGGCCGCGCGCGGCCACCTGCCGACAAGCGAAAGCGCGCCGGCATCCAGGACCGTCGGCGTCCCGCGCAACATGGCGTCGGCAATGATCGCGGCACGCCCATCCCCCGGCTCCCCCGGCGATCCAACCGACACGGAGTCCGAAGACGCGGCCGGGAAGGCGCCCGCCGAGGCGCCCGGAGACACGCCGGGCGGGACGGCCGGCAACTCGTCGAGCACGTCGCGTATGCCACTGCCCGCCACGAGCGCGTCGCAGTGCCCGCGGCCGAGCACCAGTTCGGGTCGCGCGTGCAGGAGTCCCGCACCGATGGCATCCGGACCGAGGTAACGCACGATTCCGCATCCCGACCGCACGGCCGCCTCGGCACCGAGTCGGGCCGCCCCCGGGTAGACGGCAGACCCAGTGACGAGACCGACGACCCCCCGCGCGTACTTGTCGTCGCCTGCCCGTGGCGCGACGACGGCTCTGCGCGCGTCGGCAGCCGTGAAGGCGGCTCTGGTGCCCGCGGTCCTGCCATCCGCTCTGGCGGCCGTGAAGGCGGCCGCGGGTTCACCACGACCGCCTACTTGGTCCTGTCCGTCGTGCTCGTTCGTCACTCGGCCAGTCAATCAGCCCGTCCGGTTAGTTCCAGGTCGCGCGCACCGAGGCGTCGCGAATCTCACCGACGAGCTCCTCGATGATGTCCTCGAGGAACAGCACGCCGGTCACGTCACCGCGGGCGTCGAACACCCGCGCCAGGTGGGCGTGCAGGGTTCGCATGCCGCCGAGCGCGTCTTCGAGGTCGGTCCCCTCGTAGAACGAAATCTGCGGTCGGATGCGCCCCTGCGGGATCGGCCGGTCATACGCGTCACCGGTCAGATCGAGCACGTCCTTCAAGTGCACGTACCCGACCCACGTGTCGTTCTCACCCTCGACGAGGTAGCGCGAGAAGCCGTACGCCGCGACGGCGCGCTGCAGGTCGGCGGGCGTCGCGCCTGCGCTCAGGGTGCGAAGCTCGCCGATTGGGACTGCAACTTCCCCAACGCGCTTCGCGGTGAACTCGAATGCGTTGGTCAGCGTGCCGGTCGCATCGCGCAGCACGCCCTCGCGCTTCGACTGCTCGACGATACCGGCGACCTGGTAGAACGTGTACGCGCTCGTCGCCTCGGCCTTCGGCTCGACGCCGAACAGGCGAAGCACGCCGTTCGCGATCGAGTTCATGAGCCAGATGACCGGCTGGAACACGCGCGAGACGAAGACGAGCGGCGGCGCCAGCAAGAGCGCAGCCCGGTCGGGCAGCGAGAACGAGATGTTCTTCGGAACCATCTCGCCGAGCACGACGTGCAGGTAGGTGACGATCACGAGCGCGATGACGAACGCGATACCGGAGATCAGCTCCGTCGAGAGACCCGTGAGTCCCAGCGGGATCTCGAGCAGGTGGTGAATGGCCGGCTCCGAGACGTTGAGGATCAGCAGCGAGCACACCGTGATGCCGAGCTGGCTCGTCGCGAGCATGAGGGTCGCGTGCTCCATCGCGTAGAGAGTGGTCTTCGCCGCGCGATCGCCGCGCTCGGCTCGCGGCTCGATCTGCGACCGCTTCGCCGAAATGACGGCGAACTCGGCCCCGACGAAAAAGGCGTTGCCGAGCAGCAGCACGACGAGCCAGACGATCCCTCCCCAATACTCAGCCACGTTCGCTCACCGCCTTCGTCGTCCCGGACTCGGTTCGCGATCGCCGGTCGCCATCCGTGCCCGCGCCGCGGGACGCGTCATCACTCGCCGCGAGATCCCGCTCGAAGCGCACCCGCTCGATTCGCCGCCCGTCCATCGACTCGACGACGAGCGCGCCCTGGGGCACGTCGACGCGGTCGCCGACGACGGCGATGCGCGCCAACTCGGTCACCATGTACCCCGCGACTGTCTCGTACGGGCCGTCCTCCGGCACGTTGACACCGAGTTGTTCGCGCAGCTCGTCAGGTCGCAGGATCGCGTCGAATCGAGCGATCCCGTTCCTCCGGAATTCGGATGCGGTCGTGACGCGAGCCGGTCGCGCCGTGTCGTGTTCGTCGTCGAGTTCGCCGACGATCTCCTCGACGAGGTCCTCGAGGGTCGCGACGCCTGCCGTCCCCCCGTACTCGTCGAGCACGACGGCCATCTGGAATCCGCCGCGAAGTTCGCCGAGCAGCTTGTCGAGAGGAATCGTCTCGGGGACGAACAGCGCGTCCTCCTTGATCGCCCCGACATAGGCGATCGATCGCCGCTCCAGCGGGACGGCGACCGCCGCTTTGACGTGCGCGATACCGAGGATGTCGTCGATGTCGCCATCGCGCGTGACGACGAACCGGGAATGCCCGCTCTTCGCTGCAAGGGCCACGAGATCGTCGACGGATGCCGCGATGTCGATCGCGACGACCTGTGGCCGAGGCGTCATGACGTCGGTCGCGTTGTGATCCGAGAATCGCAGCGTGCGACTCAGCAGCACGGCCTTTTCGCTCTCGAGCACGCCGACGATCGCGCTCCTGCGCACGAGCGATGAGAGCTCCTCGGCCGAGCGGGCCCCGGAAAGTTCCTCCTGGGGTTCGATCCCGAAGCGTCGGATGATCCAGTTCGCGCTTCCGTTCAGCGCGAGGATGGCGGGCTTGAACACGAACGTGAAGATGTTCTGCACCGGGACGAGGACCTTCGCGGCCGTCTTCGGCACCGCGAGTGCCCAGTTCTTGGGGATCAACTCGCCGACTATCATCGAGAGGAAGGTCGCGAGCACCATCGCGATGATCGCGCCGACCGCTCGGACGAGCGCCTCGGGAACGCCGATCGCCACCAGGCCGTCGCCGAGCATGGACGTAATGGCAGGCTCGAGCGTGTAGCCGGTCAGGAGTGTCGTGAGGGTGATGCCGAGCTGGGCGCTCGACAGGTGCGTCGATGTGTGCCGCAGTGCGCCGATGACGGGACCGAGCCGCCGCTCGCCGCGATCACGTTCGCGTTCGAGCTCGTGGCGGTCGAGATTGACAAGTGCGAACTCCACGCCGACGAAAACGCCGGTGCCGAAGGTCAGGAGAACGCCGATCGCGAGGCCGAGCCATTCGTTCACGCGGCGGCGCCGCGCGATGATCCGGGCTGTTCACCCGAGTCGAGAATGGGGCCGGATGCGACGGGGGCGCCGGTGGGTGGCAACCCGCGGGCTGCGGGATTCAGTTCAAAGCGACGTGAGAGCCGATGATGATAGTCGTCCATGGTTGCGGGGCATTATACGAGATCCGTGCGACGACGAGCCGAACGAGACGACCATTCTTCGCCGACTTCGGCCGAACTCGCGAGACGTACTACCAGGACACCGGCAGTGCCTTGCCTTCCTCGTAGCCCGCCGCAGATTGCACGCCGACCCTGGCCCGAGCACGAAACTCGGCAAGATCGCCTGCCCCCGCGTACGTGCACGACGAACGCACGCCGGTCGTGATCATGTCGAGCAGGTCCTCGACGCTTGGCCGAAGCGGGTCGATCAGAATTCGCGACGATGAGATGCCTTCGGCGAAGAGTTCCTTTCGCGCGAGTTCGTACGCGTCGAGGTCGGCGAAGCGATCGCGCACCGCCTTCGTCGACGCCATGCCGAACGACGACTTGAAGAACTGCCCGCCCGCGTCGACCTCGACCTCGCCGGGCGCCTCGACCGTGCCCGCGAACCAGGAACCGATCATGACCGCGGATGCGCCTGCCGCGAGTGCCAGCGCAACGTCGCGCGGATAGCGGACGCCGCCGTCCGCCCACACGGTCGCGCCGAGCTCGCGCGCGGTGTCGGCCGTCTCGAGCACGGCCGAGAACTGCGGCCGTCCGACGGCCGTCATCATGCGAGTCGTACACATTGCGCCGGGGCCGACACCGACCTTGACGATGTCTGCGCCCGCCGACACGAGGTCGTGCGCGCCACCAGCGGTGACGACGTTGCCGGCAACGATCGGCACCCCGAGATCGGCGCTTCGCACTCGCTCGATCGCGGCCAGCATCGAGCCCTGGTGACCGTGGGCCGTATCGAGCACGAGCGCATCGGCGCCGGCCTCGACGAGGGCACGCGCTCGTTCCTCGGCGACCCCCGAGACTCCGACCGCGCAGGCGACGCGCAGGCGGCCCGCCTCGTCGAGCGCCGGCGGGTCGATCGTCGCGCGCAGGGCTCCGCTTCGACT
>JBQDJW010000286.1:0-4607 GCA_052086425.1 Pseudoclavibacter sp.
CTCGTCGCGGGCATCGACAACATTTACGCCGACGAGTCGCTGTGGCGCGCGCGACTGCATCCGGCACGGCTCGCGACGGGACTGAGTGCGCGGAAGGCGCGTGAGCTGCTCGCGCACGTGCGGGACGTCTTCGCAAAGGCCCTCGCGGAGGGTGGCACGAGTTTCGATTCGCAGTACGTGAACGTGAACGGGCAGGCCGGGTACTTCGCTCATTCGCTCAACGCGTACGGACAAGACGGTGTCCCGTGCCCTCGGTGCGGCACCGCTATCGTGCGCGTCGCCTACGCGAACCGCAGCTCGCACTTTTGCCCGGTCTGTCAGCGGAAAAGGTAAGCCCGCCACCAGTGGTTCTGGCGTCTCGAGACGGCTCTGACGGTAGGTAATTGAGGGCACAAAGTCGCGTGAATGTATTGTTCTGTCCTAGAGCTTCACTGCTTCCCGTTGGCGCATACCCTCTTCGGCGCAGCGTATGGCGCCCACGCTCGCGCAGTGCGCATAGATATCTGTTCGATTGGGACAACCGGGTGGCTAGCTCCCCGCGTGCCATCCAGAAGCACGCCATAGCCCGGACGCAGGTCAGTCGTCTAACCCGAACCCCTCAGTCACGTGCTCGATGGTGAACTTCTGGCGGAGCTTCGCCGCGGTGTTCTGATTCGCGAACATGCCGTTTTTCCATACCGCGTGCTCGCGCGGCATGGTCTTGATCCAGGCGACAGGAACCACCCACTCGGCGTTCTCATCCTCAGCATCGCCATCGTGACGGTAGACGCCAGCCAGGGGAAGGCTCTGCAGCGAAGTTTCGACGCCGTCGACCTCGACGAGCGCCTGATCGAAACGACGAGCTTCCCCGATGACGGTGCCCACGCCGACGTAGCCAGCCTTGGGAATGTGCACGAAGATACGAGCGCCAATCGGCAGGTTCTTCAGCGTCCGAGAGAACCACTGGCCGCCTCCGCCTGAGATGAAGCCGTACTTCTGTCCGTCGGCCCACTGGCGGTTGCCGCTGTCCTCGCCGAACGCGACGTACCAGTCGCTGCCGTTCCATGCCTCGCGGGTCTTCGTCTGCCGGGCGGGAGTGGCACCGAGAGCCTGTTGTCCTTCGTTCTCGACCAGCCAGGTGCGCGCCAGGTATCTGGCACCGTTATCTTCGAAGTGGCGGAAGAATACGACGTTGATCGGCACGGCGAAGCCCTCGTTGAGGAACCGCACTATGCGCTCTGTGGCCGCGTCGACACTCGCGGCGACGATGGTGAACGTCTGGGTGCTGTTGACCTCCTCCGGGAGGGTGTCGTTGAAGCACTCTGCGAAGGCCTCTTCCAGCGCCGTGGCGGGCTTGTATGTCTCGAAGATCGTTTGGATCTCGGTTCGCCCCAGCCCTGCCGCCCACGAGCCGTAGTCGAGTGCCTGTGCCGTGACGTCTCGAGGCGTCTTGTCGCGCTTGAGCTCGATGACATGCACTGCGGCGGTTTCGTCGAGTGCGAGCAGGTCGATGAAACCGCCGAAAGCAGTCGGAACCTGACGACCGATGATTAGGAGCGTCTCGCCGAGCATCGACGGGTCGGACTCGATATACGTCTCGAGATGTGACTCGAGGCCGATCGAAGTCGGGACGATCCGGCTGAGCCGGCCACCCTCTGCGCGCCACAGGCCCATTTCAACTGCCACGATTGCTCCTTATCGGTTGTCGCCGTGAAGGCTCGTCGAACCCGCGGCATGTGAACTGCGCCGAATCCTTGCACACGATGTCTTCTCCAACATCGACAGCTCTAGTCCCTTGGGAAGCGGCCCTGACCGCACCTTCAGGGCCATGGCGTTCTCACCAGCGACAGCAAGCCGACCAGCGCGCGGCTCGACTCGTACGACCTGATGTTCGAGCTGTCTATGCCTGTCTCCGATGCAAGGTCGTCCTGTGAAAGGCCTGGCTTCTGGCGCAGCTCGCGGATGTTCGAGCCGACATGCCCGCGGAGGGAGACGCGATGCGTGCCATAGATCCAGTATGGCGCGGTACTTGTGCCTTGTGCGACTGATTGTTGGTTCAGGATCTCAGTCGTCTACTGGCGTCACTCAGATCGAGCTCGCCGCGCTGATCGGCGTCGGCCAGCGTCAGGTCTGGCCGAATCGGCACGACGCCGGCAGGCGGCCGAGAATGCGGTCGCACCTGACCGCCGTGCTCAGCCGGCGATGGCTCTGATCGCAGCCAAGTGCTCTTCGATGATGACGCGACCAGCACGAGTCAGTCCGACCCAGGTCATGCGGCGCGCATCGGATCGCTGCTCCGACGCTTCCTTGCGAACGGTGATCAGTCCCGCGTCCGCCAGGACCGCGAGGTTCTTCGACAAGTTCGCATCCCGGAGTTCGAGCGCATCTCGGATGACGGAGAACTCCAGCTCGGCGGTGCGCCGCAGTAGGCCACAGATGCGCAAGCGAGTCGGAGCATGGACGACCTCGTGGAACTTCGCGTTCGCGCTCACGAGTCGGTTGCCGACGCTGCGAGCTCTCTGCGGAGCACACGGTCGTAGTGACGGCCCACAACGACGGTGATCAGGAGCCCAGACAGCGCAGGCAGAAGCGCCCACCAGGGCGAAGGCTCCGTCACGCGCAGAGCAAGAGCCGCGCCCATGAGGACGATGTAGATGACCATGAGGACGCGCTGAAGCTTCCGGGTGGCTGGTCCGGGCGCCTGCGAGATCCAGACCCCGGTGCGAAGCGTGTGTGTCCGTACGAGCACGGCGAGCCCGACGACCCCGATCGCGACAAGGCCGAAGCCGTACGTGCCCGGATACGCGACCCCGAATGTCATCGTGGCGACGAGGACGCCGAAGATCGGGTAATACCACCGGGGAGTGATAACCCGCTGGGCCAGCCGCGCCCCATCGGCATCGAGAGCGGACAGCGCCTCACGCGCCTTCTCACCGTCTGACGACGTCGAATCGGAGTCGTTTTCCATATAGGAAAGTCAATCACTGGCTTTCCTGTCCGTCAAGTCATGTGGTGTCGGCCTCGTCGAGCGCGCTCAACTACCCGTCGGTCTTGTACCGGCCGTCACGGCGTGGTGTGCGCCTTCAGGGATTCACGCGAGCTCAGCCCTGTAGCGGGCAATCTTGGCTTCGTCCGGACCCGCGTGAGCGGCGATCGGATCGCCCGAGAGGAATGCCTGCAGGTCCTCGATGCATGTGTCCCAGCCGGCGGCCGTTCGCGGCATCCAGTCGGCGTCGATGATGTCGTTCCTCAGCCGCAGGATGCTTCCCTCGCCGTCGGGTTCAATGGTCCAACGCAGGCGTTCGCCGGACCACTCGTAGGCGAGCGCCTTCGGTGGATCGAACTCGGTCACGCGAGAGAGTTCCGGCTCCTCTCCGTCGAATCGGAACGTGACGGTCCCGCCCTCGCGCGGCTCGATCTCTACTCGGCAGGGAAACCACCTGCTCGCCTCCTCCGAGTCGGTGAGCGACTCCCAGACTCGTTCTGCCGAGTGCGGCAGGTGTCGCTTCAGGAGGAGTGCAGGCTTCTGCGGGTCGGTTCGATCGACGGTGACTTCGGTCGCCATCATGTCTCCTTCGTGGGGTTCTCGTCGAGGTGTCGTGCGAGGGCGTCGATGGCATCTGTCCATCGGCGCCGGTACGGCGCGAGCCAGTCGTCTATCGGCGCGAGTGCCGCGGGCTCGATTCGGTATCGGCGGGCTTTGCCTTCCGAAACCTCAGTGACCAGGTGCCCGCGACGCAAGACACCCAGGTGCTTGGAGACGTTCGACTGCGTGAGCCCCGTCGCGGCGACGATGTCGCCGACGAGCATTCCGTCGCGTTGAGAAAGCTCATCGAGAATGCGACGCCTCGATGGCTCGGCGACGAGCGTGAACACATCCATTCATTCATTATGACTCTTCGGTCATATGACCGTCAAGTCATGTGACTGAGATGTGGTGTGCTCGGACCGCATCGCACCGCACCGCAGTGCGTCGAGGTGGGGGTGGGACTGGGCGTGGCGGTCGCTCTGGCGGTCTGGGTCGGTTCCCGCGAATTTGCCTCGCCGACCACCCGGGCACCGCTCGCTGTGGTGGCGAGCCTGGCTGCCGTCGATTGGGATCGTTGCGGCAAGGGTGAGCTGCGAGAATCGAGTCCCCATCCGGCACAACGAAGAGGCCATCTCGCATGAGCAACGATCTCAGGAACCGTGTCGGCACGATCGTGAACGGCACCGCGTCCGGTCTCATCCCGATGGCGGTCTTCACGCCCGTCTATGCGATCTGGCCCCTCTTTGCCTGGCCGCTAGTCGGAGCCGCCTTCTTCGGTCTGGCTGCTGCCTGGGCTGCGTACCTCGCCGTCTCCGCTGCGCGACTGCTCCGGTTGAGCCGGGAATTGCCGAGTGAGCGGAACGCGGACGATGCACGGATCACGAAATGGATGTCGATCGTCAGCAGCATCCAGGGGGTCCTGATCCTCGCCTCGGCTGTCACCCTCGCAGGGCTCGGCCTTTGGGTGTGGATTCTCCCGGCCGTCGTGCTGATCGTCGCACTGCATTTCTTCCCCATGCCGTGGATCTTCCGCCGCACGATCGACTTTTATCTCGGCTCCGCCATGCTGATCGTCGCCATGGTCGGGCTGTACCTCTCC
>JBQDJW010000287.1:0-4586 GCA_052086425.1 Pseudoclavibacter sp.
AGGGATCGACCCGAACAGCCGCATGGGGCCGCTGATCGACCACGCCGCGGTCGGGCGGGTCGATGGGCTCGTCTCCACCGCGATCGACGACGAAGGCGTTGACGCTGTGGTGCGCGGCGGGTCGACGGACGCGGCCGGTTCCTTCTACGCGGCCTCCTTGCTCGAGATACCCGTCACGGGGTCGACGCTCACGCAGACGGAGATTTTCGGCCCCGTGGTGACCATCGAATCCATCGACAGCGACGAATCGGCGGTCGAGCGCGCGAACGACACCCCATACGGCTTGGCCGCGGTGGTCTGGACTTCGGATGATGCGCGGGCGCAGCGGGTCTCCTCGGCGATCCGCGCCGGCACCATCTGGATCAACACCTGGGGTCGGGTCGTCGAGCGCTTCGAGGAGGGCGGCCACAAACTCAGTGGCATCGGCCGACTGGGCGGCATGGGCGGCATCGCAGAGTTCCAACTCACCAAGCACATCATGCGCAGCGCGTAGGGCATGACCGGAGGGCGTCGACGCCCTCACCAATGTCGGACTCTGCCGTATCTCGGACACCGCATGACGCTCGACGACGTTCAACTATTCAGCGAAATTCATTCGCATACTGAAAGAGGAAGAAATGACTGAACCAACAATCGCGGTGGTCGGCGGAGGTATCGCCGGCCTTGCGACCGGCGTCGCGCTTCGAGCGCGAGGTCTCGACGTCGTGGTGTACGAGCAGGCCCCGCAGCTCGGCGACGTCGGAGCCGGCATCCAGTTGACGCCGAACAGCGTGAGGCTTCTCGACCGATTGGGGCTCGGCGACGCGGTGAGGCGAGTCGCAGTGCCGCTGTCGTCGCGGTCGATGTACTTCCGTGCGGATGGCACCGAGATCGCGCCAGTCCTGACCACCGACAGCGATGGGAACCCCCTCTTCGGAATCCACCGCGCCGACCTTGTCGAGGTGCTCGCAACGGCGCTTCCGGATCACGTGGTGCGCGTGAATTCACGAGTTGTTGAGAGCCAGCGATCCGGCGACGGCGTCCGACTGCATTTCGCCGATGGAACGGAAGAAACGGCCGATGTCGTTGTCGCCGCCGATGGCATCCATTCTCTGCTTCGGAAGGCCGTCACGCCGCCGGCAACTCCAGTGAATTCGGGGATGGTCGCGTATCGGGGAACTCTGCGCGCCGACGACGTGCCGACATGGCCGACAGATCGATTCGAGCTGTGGATGGGCGACGGGAAGCACCTTCTCGTGTTCCCGCTCCGCGGTGGGCAACTGATCAATTACGTCGCATTCGTTCCGAGCGGAGCCGATCAAGTCGAGTCGTGGTCGGCGGCGGGCGACCCTGCCGATCTTGTGCGTGAGTTCGCCGGCTGGAACGATCGGGTCGTTGACCTGATCTCTCGAGTACGATCGACATTCTGGTGGGGACTGTACGACCGCGAGCCCCTTGCCCGATGGACCGATGGGAACGTGGTCGTGATCGGCGACGCTGCGCACCCGATGCTCCCGCACCTCGGACAGGGAGCGAATCAATCCGTCGAGGACGCGTTTGCGCTCGCCGTGCTGCTCGAGGGCGCGTCGTCGTCGGATGTCTCCGGACGACTGCGCGCATTCGAAGAGCTTCGGCTTCCGCGAACGAGCGCTGTGCAGGCCGGCGCGCGGGCGAACGGCATGCGGTACGACTCGCAAAGTCGTTATCAAGACCAGGCGTTGCGCGACGCCGAGCTCGGGGCCGTGCGGAGGTTCCGTCTCGGGCTCTACGACTATGACGTGGAAGCCGCTGCTCTGTCGCGGGTCGTCCACGCCGATCGGTGAAGCGGTCGCACTGAAAGCGTCGGCTGAGGCACGATCGCCCCGTCCCTCAACCCGCGAGCGTCGTCCTCCCGGCCAGGGACGCAAGCTGGTGCTCCTTGGCGTCGAACCAGCGTTCGCCGGACACCGCGATTGGCTCGCGGTCTAGGTGCACTCGATTGCCATCGACCCGGAGCACGCCCGCATACAGCACGCGATCCTCTTTCGACGACCAGACCGTCAACACGACGTCCCTGCCCGGGTCCTTCTCCGCCGCTCTGAAGGTGTCGATGATTTCGGATGAGTCTGTTCCCGTGCGAACGGCGGCGAGCAGGCGCTCGACCGGGAATGCGCGTCCGAACGACAGGACGACCGAGTTCTTGAGCACTCCGCCGCCCGCGACGCGCCATCGGTTGGCGCCAACGAGCATCATGACCAGGCTGAACACGGCGATGGCCGGCGGAAAGGCGAAGGCGCCGATGATGGCGAGGCCGCTCCGGCGATTCCCACCAAGGATCTCGGGGACTGCATCGGCGTTCACCAGCACGATCACGGTGAGTATTGCGGCGAGTCCACCGACAATCGCCCAGGTCGTGGTTTTTCGGGGCGAGCGTTCCCGGGTGAACACGTCGGGCCGTGTGGCGAACCATGGCTGCAGGCCGCGCGTCTTCGACGAGATCGGGGTGAATGGCACTCGATGATCCTAGGCAGCGCAGGTCGCGAGTCGGGCGCGCAGCGCCCCCCACGACAGGCTGCCCCAAACCAATCTGTGACGATCCGCAGCCTTCTGCCGTCTCATGTTCAGAGCGACGTTGTTCCTCGCTCATCGAATCGCACGGCCACAGGGGCCGGGCGCATGAACGTGAAGGTTGGACCTCATGGCTGCAGAAGAGACGAACACGACCGGCGCGACCGAGGGCGGCGCGTCCGCCACGCGGAACGCCAAGCCCTCAGCGCCGACGTCGCGGGTCGACCGCGCGACAACCGCATCCGGTACCGGCGTCAGCGCCACCCCGGCAGCCGGCCAGCCATCAGGCCGCACGACGATTGCTGAAGAGGTCGTCGCGAAGGTCGCGGGCATCGCGGCACGCGAGGTCTCGGGCGTGCACGCCCTCGGCGGTGGCGGCGCTCGCGCGCTCGGCGCGATCCGCGACGCGGTGAAGGCGACCGACCTCACGCAGGGCGTGAAGGTCGAGGTCGGCGAGACGCAGGCCGCCGCCGACATCACGATCGTCGTCGACTATCCGTCCCCGATCTACGAGGTCGCCGAGAACGTCCGCACCGCTGTGACCGACGCCATCACCCGACTCGTCGGCCTCAAGGTCGTCGAGGTGAACGTCGACGTGAACGACGTGCACCTGCCAGGCGACGACGACGCCGCCGACGACGACACCGAGTCGCGCGTCTCATGAGCGCGACGCTGACCGGCGCGCTGGTCGGCGCCATGCTTGCATTCGCCGCCCTGCTCTTCGGGTTCTGGGGGCTCCTGTTGGTCGCGATCCTCATGGGGATCGGCGCCCTCGTCGGTCGCGTGGCCACAGGTCAGCTCGACCTGCGCGCGCTCGTCGGCGTGTTCACGGGAAGGCGCACCTCGTCATGACCGCGGTGACCATCGCGTCCCCGACCGGTGCGACGGCCGCCGTCGAACCCCGGGTGCCCGGTGCGATCCGGATGCGCGAACGCGTCATCGACAAGATCGTGCGGGAATCTTCGGCGATCGCCATCGGTATCGCCCGAGACGACGTGAACGTCGACGTGGCCGAGCTCGGCGGCGGCCTCACTGTGCGCATCGCGACCAAGATTCCGATCCCCGACCTCGCCGACACTGAGGCGATCCGCGCGGCGGTCACGGTCGTCGACCGGTCCCGCGCCCTCCAGTCATCACTCGTCGAAACGCTCGCGCGCCTCACAGGGCGCGAGATCCGGCGCGTGTCGATCACGATCACCGGGGCGATCATCCCCGAGCGGAAGCGGGTGAGGTAGATGTCGAGCGCCGTGCTCAAACGCGTCGTGCGTCGCGAGACGCACGCGTCGCGAACCGCCGCGACCGTCATCGTGCTGGTGATCGTCGTTCTGGCCGCCGTGTACGCGGGCATCGAGATCGTGCTGCACCTGCTTGGCGCCGCCCCGCTGCTCGTGTCGCCCGGTGCGGCGAGCGCCTGGTTCGTGACGCTCCCGAGTCTGCAGCCGCAGGCGACCGTCGTCGCGGGCGGCGCGCTCGCGGCGGTTGCCGGAGTCGTGCTCGTCTGGCACGCACTCGCCCCGGGCCGGCGGCCGAAGCATCACCTGCGGGGCGCACCACATGCCGTCGTCGTCGACAACGGAGTGATCGCCTCGTCGATCGCCGAGCGGGTGCGGCGCGAACTCGACCTCCCGAAGGGCGCCGTGGTCGTCGGGCTCGGTCATCGCATCGCCGACGTGACGGTCAGGCCGGAGCCCGCGCAGGAACTGCAGAAGCGTCACGTACAGGCGATCGCCGAGCAGGAGCTCGCCGGCTACGATCTGTCGCCTCGCGTGAAGGCTCGAGCCAGGGTGCTGCGCGCGGCCGACTCGTCAGGGGAGTCATGAACGCCACGAATCGCGGACTGAATCGCAGCATCCTGTTCATCACGGGTGCGGTGCTGCTCTGCCTCGGCGCGGCCGCGGTCGCGGCGGCACTCTGGCCCCTCGCCGCAGAGATCTGGGGCACGGCCGCGTCGGCCTTGTCGACCTGGATGCTCGAAGCCGACGATCAGACCCGTCTCGCCTCATCGACCACGGCGAGTTGGCTCGTCGTCGCGGTGCTCGCGCTGCTCGTGCTGATCGTTG
>JBQDJW010000288.1:0-4577 GCA_052086425.1 Pseudoclavibacter sp.
GACGCGCCCACCCCGCGTTCCGCATCTACCCCCTCAGCTGCGAAGAGCCAGATTGCATCCTGGTCAGCGAGGATCAGACCAGGCTCATCGAGGCTATAGCGGCCGAGCATGCAGCCAACGGCGTAGGAAGCGAGGTCGGTGAGCAGTCGTTGCGTCTGCCGATTCCTTGCTTCCGCATCGCTCAACTTCCTCCCAGCCCAGGGGTTCTGCAACAGCGACACATCGGTGACTGGCCAAGCCTCTGCGTACTCAGCGTCGAGTCCGTACTGGGAGGCGATTTCAGTGTTGTTCTTCGATTCCAGCTCATGAACCCTGGTCGTGATGGCGATCTCCGCCTCTGCGACCTCCTCCGCGAGAATACTGAGTCGTGATTGAGCCCCTGCACGCCGGCGACTCGCGATGGAAGCGGCTTCGAATCCTGCACTTGTTTCAGTGCTGTCCCAGTCTTGCTGAGCAGTGCGAACAAGCTCATCGATTTCTTCTTGCCATCCATGGTCAGTTCTCTTGAGGTATGGCAATGAACCCATGTCTCCGAGCTTGAAATGAAGGCCCGGATTCAGAAGCGGCGCCATTCGCCCCGCAAAGGAACTGTTAGCGAAGGAAAGCAGCCCTTCGATGTCGTCCCCCGTCGGGAAGAGACTGTTGGCCGAAGCGTCGAAGATCCAGCCATTCGGGTAGAAGCGGAAAGATACGGGGCCGGTGACTACATCCGACCACGACACGGACGGCCGAAAGTACAGGTCTGGATTGCGCACGGTCGAAGCTGGACGGAGATCATATAACGCTTTGCCATCCTCGGCCCAGTCGATCACGTAATGGCGATTGCCCGCCCAGCGGCGGAATCCGCCGCCCTTATTGAGCGGATACCACCTGCGACCGCTGGGTTCGTCGCCAGCGCCACGGTCGGTCTCGATACGAGACTGACCGACCTCCCACCAGAAGCGCAGGAACCTATCGTTGTCGGAACTCGTCAGCCCATTTCCGGATCGGCAGACGGTCGCCACGGACGGACGTAACCCAAATGCGTTCCTCTCAGCCTCACCCATCCAGTAGGCGATCGGAGTACGAGGAATCGTCGCCAAGTCGTCGAGCGAAACGTCAAAGCGCAGCTCGTTCAGGCCGCCAGCGGCAACCTTGCGCGCGTCGGAGTTCTTATTGCCCGATGCTGTCAACTTTACATAGGCGCCACGACGCTTCCGATCGCTCGATGGCGACATTACCGCAGCTACAGTCCCGACCACCTCCCCGCTGATCTCGGGGAAGGCCCCGGAACCGAGGTGAAGAGCTCCGCACAACGTCCAGCCTTCAACGATCGCCGCGCGGAAGTCGGCGTAGGTCGCAAGGAACATCCACGACTGCATAGTCACAAGCGCGGCACGTCCCCCCGTAGCCAGGAAGGCCATCGAGCGCTGCCAGAAGGCAACATCGAGGCCCGCCTTCCCGAGCGGAAGTTCTTTCCTGAGCCACGCTGTGAGCACAACGCCCATACGTGCAGCACCCATGTACGGCGGGTTCGCGACGACCACCGAGTACCCCGGAAGCAAGAACTCCGCTTGGCGGATCACCCGCTGGGCCCAGTCCAGGGCGTCGGCGCGGAAGATGTCGCCTTCGTCGTTGAGGGTCGCGAGGTGATCGGCGAGCCGGGCAATCTGGGCCGGGTCGGGCTGGATGAGGGAGCCGAACGTGTCGGCTTCGGCGAACTGGTTCCAGAACACCTCCTCCGCGAGACGGTCACCGTCCTTAGTCACGAGATAGCTCAGCTCATCGACGCTAAAGTTGATGGGGTCGAGCACGCAGATGTTCGGCTCGACGGGGTTCTTGAGGAAAAGCTTGCGCTTGGCTGTGGCCTTCATCGTCAGAGCGAACGCGGCCAAGGCGCCGGCGCGCGGGTCGATCTCGGTGCCGAAGAGGTTGTGCGTGAGGATCAGGCTCGGGATCTGAGACGGGGCGTAGCCTTCTTCTTCGTAGATCGCGTAGAGGAGGTCGAAGGCGTAGGTGAGCATGTGGCCGGAGCCGCATGCGGGGTCGATCACCGTGAGTTGCTCAGGCTTGGTGATCTTGAGGAAGTCGGTCTCTTCGTCGACCGGGGCGATATAGTAGTCCATTTGGTCGACGAGGCGCGACTGGGGGTGGTTGAGCATCCACAGGCGACCGAGGGAGTTTTCGACGAGGTACCGGACAATCCAATGCGGGGTGAAGAGCTGGGTGGCGGCGGGTATCTCGTCGGCACTGGCCTTCTTATTCTTCTTGAACCCGGCGAATACCTCGGCCTTCCGCTCGGAGATGTAGAACTGATAGAGCCAGCCGATGACCTCGACGTCCTGACAGACCTCTGCGGTGAGCACGTTGACGGCGCGACTCAGGACGGAGTCCCCGGCGAGCAAGTTGGCGGGGATGAGCAGTTCAGTGTAGTCACCTTCGCGCTCAAACATGAACGGCATCGCTCGGTTCCAGTACCGGCAGTAGTCTGCGAGAAGGAGCGCGTACGCCTCGGCCTGGGCATCGATGCCGGGGCTCGGCTGGCGGGTGCCGTTGAGCAGTGCCGTGACGGCCGCTGAGTTTGCGGCCTTGACCACGTCACCGTCGATCTGACCGCGCTTGGCAGCAGCGAGAACCTCGGGCTGGCCGACCTGATCGGCTGCGGGCGAGACGACACCGATGCCGGTATAGCGATTGGCATCCATGAACCGCAGGGCGACGATGCGATTGAACCAGGTGTAGGCGACCTTGTCTGCCACATGCGCCTTGCCCTTATCGCCGCCGCCCCCGGCGTAGATGGCCCGCTCCAGCGCGGTCACGGCTCGCGGCTGTTCGACGCGCGCGGGGGACCCCTGGGCTAGCACGGCCGTGATGCGCGCCCCCACCTCGCTGATGAGTTCCGTGCGCGCCGACGTGGCGAAGGACTTGAGTGCTGCGGTGTCCATCAGAGCGTGATTCGCTTTCCGTCGTTGAGGGTCGCGACGATCGCGGCGCGGTACGTGGCGAGGTAGGTGTCGACGTCGGCCTCGGACTCCAGAACGCCGGACGCACCAGGCACACTGATCGACCTGAGTGACACCATCGGCTTTGGCGGCGGGGCGTCGTCATCCCCGCCCTGCCGCGCCTCAACGAGACGGTTCAGCAACTCCGGGTAGTCGACTTGCTCGAAGGTCGCCCCCGCCTGGAGGATGAGCGCGGCCTGGGTTTCGCCGCTGAGTCGAGCGAGGATCGCGTCGATGCGTCGGATCACGCTCTCCTGCGCGGATGGCGTGGCATTGGCGTAGTGCGTGCTGCCGAGGATCTCCGCTTTGCGCCCCTCGATCGCTGCGGTCACTTCGCCACGCTTCTTGGCGACGACGTCGTCGATCTGCCCTCGCAGAGTGTCGGCTGCGGTCTTGAGCTGGTTCATCTTGTTACCCCGGAAGGCGTTGGCATCGCTCAGCAACGCCTTGACCGTGCCGGCGCTGCCTGCGGGGAGGTAGCCGAGGTTTCCGGTGTTGGCGGTCAGATGAGCTTGTGCCTCATCGAAGATCTTGGCCTGCTGACCATTGAGGAAGGACTTGATCGGGTCGATCAGGTCGTCCTTGGCTTCAAGCAGCTCGTCGGCCTTGTCGAAGTCGCTGAGGTACCAGTCAATCTGCTTGCCGACGACCTCGTCGAGGAGGGCGACGACGCCGGAGAGTTGGTCGACGAAGGGGTACCGGCTGCTGCTGACGAGGGCATTGAGCTCGTCTCGCCTGGCCGCGAGCTTGTCCTTACCGAAACTGGCCAGCTCGGCGGGGTCGCTCGGTACGGCACCCTCGTCGAAGAAGTCAATGCAGAACGTCTTAAAGTCGGCAACTTTCGCCTGGTCGTAGGCCTTCTGCGGGGCGACGACCAGGTGCTGGTGTTTGCCGGTGTTTCGGATGAGGGCTGCTGCCTCAGTCCGGACTACCGGGTTGGAGTCAACACTCAGTGTCACCTTGCCATTGCCGACGAGCCATCCCAGCACGACTTCGATGGAACCGAGATCCCAGCCATAGGGTTTGGTCTCGAAGCGGTCGACGATCTTCCTGATCGTCACCTGTTCGCCCAGGCCCGTCTGGGTAATGATCCACGACTCCATCTCGGTGCCCGGCGAGTTCAGCGCGCTGAGCGTCCCCGCGCCGAACAGACCCTTGTCGTTCTGCACAGCACTGGCGACCTGCTGCTCGGGGAATACCTTGCCGCCGAGCAAGCCGAGGCTCGTGTACGTACGACTGACGAGTTCCTGGAACCCGTCGGCCACGCGCGTGACGGCGTCTTGCGCGTTGGAAGCGACTTCGGCGCCGTTGATGATCAGCTGAGCCTTGCCGACGGCCTGCCGAAGACGCTCGACGAGTTCCTTCCCGCGGTCGGCATTGAGTGCCTGCTTGGACTGGAGGATCGCCTGCATCGAGGGCGTGACGCCGGAGTTGGTGCGCTGCTTGGTGTACTTCTCCGTCTTTAGTAACAGTCGCAGGTCGGCGAGCAACCGCTTGTCACGACCGAGGAACACCCGTAGCTCGTCCCGACCCATGCTCTGCGCCGCGATCTCGGAGTCACTGTAGCTGGTTTCGGGCGTGATGAAGTGGATGGTC
>JBQDJW010000289.1:0-1871 GCA_052086425.1 Pseudoclavibacter sp.
CAGGCCCGCGGCGTCGTCACTGTCCGCCCCGGCCCGGGCGGAGGACTCTTCGTCAGTCGCCAATCCCCGATGGTGCGGCTCGGCAACGCAGTTCTGGCACTGGATGAGGATGCCGCATCCGTCGCCGATGCCATTCGCATCCGCAACGCGTTGGAACTGTTGCTGGTTGAAGACGCACTCGTGCACGCCACTCGCGAAGACGTCCTGACCATGCGGGAGAAACTGGCGGCAATGCGGTCGACGGCCGATGAATCGGACGGGACCGGGTTCATCCGAGCCAATTGGGCGTTGCACGGCCAAATCGCGGCGACGAGCCCAAATACGATGTTGCGGTCCATCTACGTCGGCCTCCTCGAGGTCCTCGAATCGCACACGCTCTCAGCGACACCCCCCGCCAATCAGTCACGCGCCGCGTATCTTCAAAGCCGATACGATCTGCACGTCGAACTCGTGGACGCCATCGCAGACCAGGATGAGACCCGCGCCCTCGATTTGATCCGCGAGCACAACGCAACCAACCGCATCGACCCTGCCTCGGATTCAGCCCGCCTCGACGGATGACGTGGATGCCGATGCGACGCCAGCGAGGTCCGTCAATCCTGACCTGCGGTCCGCGGTCGCTATTCGGTCGAGGAACCGGATTCGATGGATAGTCCGTCCACGAGCGCGGTGCTGGTCCGCTCGATATGGGCGGCAAGCGCCGCAACTGCGCGCGGGTCACGAGCAACGGTGAGCTCGGCGAGCTCATTGTGCTCGCCCCGGATATCCCGACCGACATCACCTGCGAGCTCGCGAGACCAGTGTCGGTAGAGCTCCGAGCAATCGCGGAGGTTCATCGCTATGGATGCGAGCCTGGCGTTGCCGGAGCCGGCCATCAGAACCCGGTGGAAATTGCTGTGCGCTCTCACCCAGTCGTAAGACACCCGACGGTCGGACTCCAGAAAAGGAACAGCCTGGAGTTTGTGAAGGCTCGCGACGACTGACGCCTCCCAGTCGAGATCTCCTCGTTCGATGGACTCGCGCAACACCATCGACTCGAGGAGCACGCGAGCACGTGTGAGGTCGCGCAAGTCTTCGACCGAGAGCGGCATGATGCGGAAGCCCCGCTGAGGGAGCGCCTCGACCAAGTTCTGCTCTGCGAGCCGGGTCATGGCTTCGCGAACGACCGACATGCTGACGCCGAACCGCGAGCTGATCTCCCCGAGCCTCACCTTTGATCCGGGTTCGAACTTGCCCGCCAAGATGTCGGCTCGAAGGTCGGTGAGTACCTGCTGAGTCAGAGTCGTCGCTGTCACGAGCCCAGCATAGGTGACAATCCTACTCTTTGTCGTCATTTTACTTTTTTGTCGATTTTTTCTTGCAGTGTCGACAGAAGTGTGCTCAGATTGGCGCACAGTCGGCGTCATGAAGCACGCAGCGGCCACGGACAACGGCGTCACCGCGATGAACGACGGTCGTGACGGCACGAACCGGACGATCGTGAGTGCGCCGTCGCAGCAGAGGATCGAAGGGAAGCTACCCATGTCAACGATCGGATCCATCTCCGAGCTGGGCTACGTGTCATTGCGCACGCGTGATCTCGCCAGCAACATTCGAAACGCCGTGGAGGTGCTGGGGCTCCACGAAGTGGAGAGCACCGGTAGGAAGGCGGCGCTGTCGGCGCAGGCGAAGAGCCAGGAGATCGTCTACACCCAGGGCGACGACGACGCGGTCGACCACATCGGCGTGGTCGCCGCCAGCGCGGAGGACCTTGCCGTGATCCGGGCGAAGGTCGACCGCGCCGGCTATCGGATCCTGTCCGAGGGGGCGATCGAGACCGGTGTCGGCAACGGGTTCGCGTTCATCGGCCCCTCCGGGTTCACGTGGCAGGT
>JBQDJW010000289.1:1881-4564 GCA_052086425.1 Pseudoclavibacter sp.
GCAGGTCTTCACGCACAAGGCGGAATACTCGATCGTGAAGAGCGGCGGCTTCGGGCCAGACAGGCTCGGGCACGTCAACGTGCAGACCCCGGACACGGTGGCTATGCGGGACTTCCTCGTTTCAATCTTCGATTTCCGGGTATCCGATCAAATCGGCCAGGATGCCGGATTCTTCCTGCGGGCGAACAACGAGCACCATGCGGTCGCGATCCTCAAAGCGCCAGTGTCCAAGCTTCACCATCACGCCTGGCAGACACAGGGCATCGTGGATCTCGGCCGTCTCGGCGATCGCCTCGCCCGCCGCGGGTCGCGCCTGGCCTGGGGCCCCGTGCGCCACGGCGCAGGCGACAACATCGCTGTCTACTACATCGAGCCCAGCGGTGCGGTCATCGAGCTCTACACCGACATGGAGCACATCTTCGACATCGAGCGACCGGCACGGGTGTGGGACGAGGCGGACCCGTACTGGCTCAGCCAGTGGGACGAACGAGTCCCGACGTGGGTCCTCGATAAGGGCCTCCCGCCGCTCGAACGCTGAGCTTGGATTCCCCGCCTGAGCGACGCTGCCGCTCGGCAGCGCGCCATCCACCTGCCATGAACATCAACGAAGAAGGGAGCCAGCTCCGTGCGACTGGCCAACCATGACGGGCGAGCCGTCATCCTGACCGGAGATACGACCGGGTTCGACGTCGAGACAGCGAGCGACGGCGCCTTCGGCCCGAACGTGCCGACGCTCTACGAGGGCTGGGAGTCGTTCCGCGCCTGGGCGAATACCGTCGACGCCCCACCGCCCGAAGCGACGGTCGCAATAGACGGCGCATTGCTCGGGGCCCCCTCCCCCGCGCCACGGCAGATTTTCGCCATCGGCCTGAACTATGCCGAGCATGCGGACGAGTCGGGCTTCGAGCGGCCAAAGAACCTCCCACCAGTGTTCACCAAATGGCAGTCCTCGCTGAGCGGCCCATACACGACCGTGGTGCTCCCAAAAGACGGCAATACCGACTGGGAAGTCGAACTCGTCGCGGTCGTCGGAGCCACCGCACGTGGCCTCGAGGATGGCGACGGCTGGGGCGTCGTCGCAGGATTGACGATCGGTCAAGACCTCTCGGAGCGAGTCGTCCAGCTCCGGGGGCCTGCTCCGCAATTCGGACTCGGCAAGTCTTTTCCCGGCTTCTCCCCGACCGGTCCCTGGCTGACCACCCCCGACGAGCTCAGCACGCCGGACGATCTGGGGCTCTGGGCTCAGATCGGCGATGAGTACGTACAGCAGAGCCGCACCGGCCAATTGATCTTCTCGGTCCCGCAGCTCGTCGAGCACCTCTCCCGCATCGTGACGCTCCACCCGGGCGACATCATCTTCACCGGCACTCCGAACGGCGTCGGCGTGGCTCGCGAGCCGCAGCGATTCCTCCGGCCGGGCGAGACCTTGACCTCCGGTGTCGAAGGACTCGGCACGATCGTGCAGAACTTCATCGCGTCCTGAACTCGAACCAACGGAGCAGCATCATGAAGCAGTCGAACAAGGTCATCGTGTCGGTGGCGGTCACCGGGTCGGTGCACGTCCCATCGATGAGTCCCCACCTGCCGATCACAGCGGAGCAGATCGGGCAGGCATCAGTGGAAGCGGCTGCGGCGGGCGCCGCGATCATCCACGTCCACGCCAGGAACGACGAGGACGGCCGGCCTGCTTTTTCACCGGAGGCGTTCGCGCCGTCCCTCGCGCGAATCCACGCAGAGACGGATGCCGTTGTCAACATCTCCACCGGTGGATCGCCGGCAATGTCCGTGCAGGAGCGATTGGCCGCGGCCTCCCATTTCCGTCCCGAGCTGGCCTCGCTGAACATGGGCTCGATCAACTTCGTGTTCTCCGGCATCGCCGACAAGATCACCGACTGGCGGTATCCCTGGGAACGAGACTACGTCCGGAAGTCGTACGGGAATCCCTTTCTGAACACCTTCGAAATGATCGAGTACGCCCTTCGCGACCTTGGCGAGGGAGCGGGGACCCGGTTCGAGTTCGAGTGCTATGACATCGGTCACCTCTACACGCTCGCCCATTTCGCCGACCGCGGGCTCGCCAAACCACCGTTCCTGATCCAAGGCGTGTTCGGCATACTCGGCGGGATCGGCGCCGACCACGAGAATCTGTCGCACATGGTCACGATCGCGGACAAGCTCTTCGGCGATGACTACGTCTACTCCGCGTTCGCGGCGGGCCGCAGGCAGATGGAGTTCACGACGCACTCGGCCTGGCTCGGCGGGAACGTCCGGGTCGGCCTGGAGGACAACCTCTTCATCCGCAAGGGGGAACTCGCGACCTCCAGCGCCCAACAGGTGCAAAGAATCACCAGCACCCTCGAGGACCTCGGAAATCAGATCGCCACCCCCGACGAGGCCCGTGACATGCTCGACCTCAAGGGCAAGGCGAACACCAGCATCACCGCGTGAGCCGGATCGTATCGACGCGAGTCGGAGTTTCGCGAACTGGCCCATGTGGGTTCGTGTATCGGCGGAGGAGCTCCGCGTGCAATGCATAGCCTGATTGAAATCGCCACGTGAACTCGATCGCGCGGTTCGGAGCCTGTCAAGGAGGACAAGCTGATGGTGAACGCTTCAACGCATTCCGCACAAGTCATGTCGAATCGATTCACGAGAACTCAAATCGCGGTCGTCGCGATCTGCC
>JBQDJW010000290.1:0-4558 GCA_052086425.1 Pseudoclavibacter sp.
CATCGTCCGCCGGCTCAACCACACTCGGGGCCACGGCACGCGAGGGAGCGGCAGCATGAGCGACGCGACGATCACGGCCCAGGAGCCGGGCGGCCGGCGCCTGCTGCGCATCGAGCAGCGAAACAGCGCCGTGCCGATCGAGAAGAAGCCCGACTGGATCCGCACGACGCACCGGCAGGGCCCCGCGTTCAAAGAACTGAAGGAGCTGGTCACCGAGCAGCGCCTGCATACGGTCTGCGAGGAAGCGGCCTGCCCGAACCAGTCGGAATGCTGGGAGGACCGCGAGGCGACCTTCCTGATCGGCGGGGCCCAGTGCACGCGCCGGTGCGACTTCTGCCAGATCGACACGGGAAAGCCCGAGCGGCTCGACGTGCTCGAGCCTCGTCGCGTCGCCGACTCGGTGCGCCGCATGGGGCTGAATTACGCGACCGTCACGGGCGTCGCCCGCGACGACCTCGACGACGAGGGCTCGTGGCTCTACGCCGAGACGGTGCGCGCGATCCACGCGATGAACCCGGCGACCGGCGTCGAGCTGCTCATCCCTGATTTCTCGGGCAACCGCGACCACCTCGAGCGTATCGTCGAGTCCGGTCCAGAAGTCTTCGCGCACAACGTCGAGACGGTTCCGCGCATCTTCAAGCGCATCCGCCCGGCCTTCACGTTCGAGCGGTCGCTCGATGTGATCCGCTACGGCAAGGAGCGGGGACTCGTCACGAAGTCGAACCTGATCCTGGGCATGGGCGAGACCGACGACGAGACGTACGAGGCGATGGAGGCACTGAACGACGCCGGGTGCGACCTGCTCACGATCACGCAGTACCTGCGCCCGTCGCCGCGGCACCACCCGGTCGAGCGGTGGGTCGAGCCGGAGCGCTTCGTCGAGTTCGACGATGCGGCGCGCGAGATCGGGTTCCTCGGCGTGCTCTCCGGTCCGCTCGTGCGGTCGTCGTATCGCGCCGGACGCCTGTGGGCGACGGCGATGCGGGCGCTCGGTCGCGAGCTGCCGGGGCACCTCGCGCACCTCGAGCGCGAGGGCGAGGCGCGGCAGGCGGCCCGCCAGGTCGTCGCCGCGCAGCACGAGCGGCCGGGCAAGCGACCCGTGCGCCTCACGCCTTCCGCCGCGGCGCGCGCGGAAGCGGCCGAGCGCATCGCCGCCGCCGTCTAGAATCGGGCGAGTCGCCTTCTGCGTCGGCGTCGCACCGGCGGCCGGCGAGGGGGCGGATGCTGCACCCGCCCAGGTGCGCACGAGCCATGCGAACGCACCACTGCGCAAGGAGCCCACATGACGGTCTGCCCGGCCCGCCCGATTCTCGCCGCGACGCGCGGCACCTCGGTTTCGAGCGAGGCTCGGCGATGAGCGCGGCGGGCGGAGGTCTCGAGCGCAACGAACGCGCGGGCGAGGCCGGTGCCCTGTGGGGCGGCCGATTCGCGGGCGGGCCGTCGCCCGCCCTGGCGCGTCTGTCGAAGTCGACGCAGTTCGACTGGGCCCTCGCGCACTACGACCTCGCGGGGTCTCGCGCGCACGCGACCGCGCTGCACGCGGCCGGCTATCTCTCTGATGACGAGCTGGCGGGCATGCTGGAAGCGCTTGGGACGTTGGAAGCGCGCGTCGCGAACGGCGAGTTCGTCGCGGCGGAGTCCGACGAGGACGTGCACTCGGCGCTCGAGCGCGGCCTTGTCGAGATCGCGGGGCCTGAGCTCGGCGGCAAGCTGCGCGCCGGCCGCAGCCGCAACGACCAGATCGCGACGTTCGTTCGCATGTACCTGCGCGACAAATCGGCAGTGCTCGGCAACATGATCGCCGAGCTCGCTCGGGTCATCGCCGCGCAGGCCGAGGCGCACCACGACACGATCATGCCGGGCCGCACGCACCTGCAGCACGCCCAGCCGGTCACGTTGGCCCACCAACTCCTTGCGCACGCGTGGCCGCTTGCGCGCGACCTCGACCGCCTCGCCGATCTTCGTCGCCGGCTCGACGAGTCGCCGTACGGCTCTGGCGCACTCGCGGGTTCGACCCTCGGCCTCGACGCGACGCTCGTCGCGCGCCAGCTCGGCTTCTCCGGTGCGGTCGCGAACTCGATCGACGGTACGGCGAGCCGCGATCTGGTCGCCGAGTTCGCGTTCATCGCGGCGCAGGTGGGGGTCGACGTCTCACGCCTCGCCGAAGAGTTCATCGTGTGGAACACGAAGGAGTTCGGCTTCATCACGCTCGACGACGCGTGGTCGACGGGGTCGAGCATCATGCCGCAGAAGAAGAATCCCGACATCGCCGAGCTCGCGCGCGGCAAGGCCGGCCGGCTCATCGGCAACCTCACCGGCCTCCTCGCGACGCTGAAAGCACTGCCGCTCGCGTACAACCGCGACCTGCAGGAGGACAAAGAGCCGGTGTTCGACTCGGTCGACACGCTCGAGGTCCTGCTCCCGGCGTTCACGGGCATGGTCGCGACGACGACCTTCCACGGTGATCGAATGCGAGAACTCGCGCCCCAGGGATTCTCCTTGGCGACCGACGTCGCCGAATGGCTCGTGAAGCAGCGTGTACCGTTCCGGGACGCGCATGAGGTGTCGGGCTCGTGCGTCCGCCTCGCCGAGTCGAAGGGCGTCGACCTCGACGGCCTGACCGACGAGGACTTCGCGAGCGTGTCGCCGCTGCTCACGCCGGAGGTGCGCAGCGTGCTGACCGTCGACGGGTCGGTTGCGACGAGGGACGGCCGAGGCGGCACGGCCCCCGTGCGCGTCGCAGAACAGCTCGCCGAGCTGCGCGCGAGGGTGGACGAGCTGGCGCCGTCTCGCCAGTACGATTGAGCGCGTGACTGACGCAACACTGGCCGTGCAGGCCAACGATCCGACGTTCGAGAACATTTTCGACGAACTCGAGTGGCGCGGCTATATTCACGTCTCGACCGACCCGGACGAACTGCGGTCCGCGCTCGCGAACGGGCCGATCACGTACTACTGCGGCTTCGACCCGACGGCGCCGAGCCTGCACCTCGGCCATCTCGTGCAGCTGCTCATGCTTCGCCGGCTCCAGCTCGCCGGCCACAAACCACTCGGCCTCGTCGGCGGTTCGACCGGATTGGTTGGCGATCCGCGCCCGACGGCCGAGCGTCAGCTGCACTCCCGCGACGTCGTCGCCGAGTGGGTGGAGCGGCTGCGCGGGCAGATCGGCAAGTACCTCTCGTTCGAGGGCGAGAATGCGGCGCGCATGGTGAACAATCTCGATTGGACGGCGCCGCTCAGCGCCATCGACTTCTTGCGAGACATCGGCAAGCACTTCCGGGTCGGCGCGATGCTGAAGAAGGATGCCGTGGCTGCGCGCCTGAACAGCGATGCCGGCATCTCGTACACCGAGTTCAGCTACCAGGTGCTGCAGGCGATCGACTACTTGGAGCTGCACCGCCAGTACGACTGCGTGCTGCAGACCGGGGGCAGCGATCAGTGGGGGAATCTCACGGGCGGCGTCGACCTGATCCGCCGCGTCGAGGGCGCGAAGGTGCATGCGCTCGGGTCGCCGCTGATCACGAACTCAGACGGAACGAAGTTCGGCAAGTCGGAGGGCAACGCGATCTGGATCGACGGCGATTTGACCTCGCCGTACGCGTTCTACCAGTTCTGGCTCAACACCGATGACGCGGATGTGATCGCTCGCATCAAGGTGTTCACGTTCTTCAACCGAGACCAGATCGCCGAGTTCGAGCGGCTTGTGGCGGACGAACCCTTCCGCCGCGCGGCGCAGCGGGCGCTCGCCCGGGAGGTGACGCAACTCGTGCATGGCGCGGTGGCGACTGATGCGGCGGTTGCCGCGAGCGAAGCCCTGTTCGGGCAGGGAGATCTCGGCTCGCTCGACGCCACGACGCTCGGGGCCGCGGTCGCGGAACTCCCGAATGCCGACGTGAGCATCGGTACCTCCGTTGCGCAGGCACTCGTCGACACGACGCTCGCGTCAAGCCTCGGCGAGGCCAGGCGCTTCATCGGGCAGGGCGGGGTCTCGCTCAACAAGGTCAAGGTCGACGACGAATCCGCGGTGATCGCGGATGCGCATCTGCTGCCGGGCGGGTACGTCATCGTTCGACGCGGCAAGAAGAACCTCGCAGGCCTTGCAGTGCAGGCCCCCGCCTGACGCACGGATCGGACTGATCGATCGCGAATGCCCGCGCATCCACCCGGATGCGCGGGCATTCGTCGTCCGGGCGACGATCGGCACGAACCGCGGAGTACCGGGCGACACGCCCGGGTCGCACGATGGTTTGCGGGGGCCAGGCGATCTGCGTAATGTATCCACTCGTTGCCACGGAGGCGGTCGCCGCGAGAGCGAGACCAGCAGCCCCAGGCAACATCGAAACGGGAACATCCGCAGGTCACCAGCGGAACATCCCGAAGCAGCATCAGCGTGCTGCTCGACACACCGCTTCTGCGGGGCAGTCGGGTGAACATCTTGCAACGTCAAGGTGAACGCGGTACGATGCAGCGGTTGCTCACATGAAACCTGAGAAGGCAGAGTGTGGTGCGTCCGATCCTTGAGAACTCAACAGCGTGCACATTGTCAAATGCCAAATTT
>JBQDJW010000291.1:0-4554 GCA_052086425.1 Pseudoclavibacter sp.
CACCGTGAACTGGCCGTGGATATCGAACTGGCTGCTGTGCTGCTCGTACGCGCCGACGTTCGCGTCGCGCACGAACACGCCGGCGTCCTTGTCGGCGACGATCGCGTCGTCGGCCCACGTGTCCCACAGCCGCTGCACGGTCGAGACCATCTCCTCCGCGCGCTCGTAGCGCTGCGAGTGCGGCAAGAACCCGCCGCGGCGGAAGTTCTGGCCCGTGAACGCGTCGAACGAGGTCACGACGTTCCAGCCGGCGCGACCGCCCGACAGGTGGTCGAGCGACGCGAGTTGACGTGCGAGCTCGTACGGCTCGTAAAAGGTGGCGTTGAGCGTGCCGACGAGGCCGATGCGCTCCGTCACGGCGGCGAGCGCGGCAAGTACTGGCAGCGTGTCGGGGCGGCCCGCGATGTCGTGGTCGAATGCGCGGCCGGCTCGCTCGCGGATCGCGAGACCCTCCGCGAGGAAGAAGTAGTCGAACATGCCGCGCTCTGCGGTCTGCGCGACGTGCACGAAGCTCGAGAACTCGGTCTGACTGCCGGCGTTCGGGTGCTCCCACAGGGTGTGCTCGTTCACCCCGATGATCGCGGTCGCGAGGATCATTCGCTTGCGTTCGGTGCTCATGGTGACTCCGTTCAGGCGATCGAGGTGGTGGCGGATGCGGCGGCCGAATACCGGTTCACCGCGTGTGCGTCGAGCCCGAACCGTGCACGCAGCGGCCCACCGGCGGGTACTTCTGGCAGCAGGCCGCGGCGGCGAAGCTCCGGCACGAGGTCGGCGCCGATCGCGGGCACGTCGTCGGTGAGCACGCCTGGCCGCAGTCGCACGCCGTCGTAGCCGGCCTCGGCGAGCTCCGCGACGACGTCGGCGATCTGCGCGGCCGACCCTGTCGCGACGCGAGCGTCGCCCGTGAGCTCTCGCCCTCGCGAGTTGAGGCGCGCGAGACGGTCGACACCTGACTCTCCCGCAGCATCCAAGAACACCACGAGGTCGGCGACCACGTGCAGCGGCGCGCTCACGGCGCCGGGGGTGCCGGCCCGCGTCGGCCGGCCGACGCGCTCGGCCGCGGCGGCGACGTCGCGCAGCACGCGGGCGTTGCCGTCTGCCTCGCCGTCGCGCGTGAGCGGCGTCGTGAAGATGACGTCGGCCTGGTTGGCCGCGAACTCGTATGGGCGCTGCTGGTGCGCGAGGGCCGCGACGACCGGCTGGCCCTGCGGCGAGCGCGGCGTGATCGAGGGCCCGCGCACATTGAAGAAGCGGCCCTCGAAGTCGATTGTGTGCAGCTTGTCGGAGTCGAGGAACCGGTCGGTCGCGACGTCGCGGATCTCGGCGTCGTCCTCCCAGCTGTCCCAGAGGCGGCGCACGACCTCGACCGCATCGTCGGCCTCGTCGAAGAGGTCGGCCGAGAGGGCCTGCAGGCGCGGGTCGTCGCGATCGAACTCGAACTCAGGCCACTCGCGGCGCCCGAAGTTGTCATTCTCGGCGGCGTTGATCGACAACTTCGGTTGCCAGCCGGCGCGCCCGCCGCTCACGAAGTCGAGGGTTGCGATGGCCTTCGAGACGTGGAACGGCTCGGTGTGCGTCGTCGTGACGGTCGGCAGCAGGCCGATGCGCTCGGTCACGGGGGCGACGCGGGTCGCGATCAGCAGCGCGTCGAGCCGGCCCCGCACCTCGTCGGTGCGGTCGTCGCTGATGTGGGCGTACGACCCCTGGATCGAGAGCGAGTCTTCGATCGTGACGTAGTCGGCGCCGGCCACCTCGGCCTCGCGCACCCGCTCAACCCAGTACTCGGGCGTGAAGAGCGCGTCGGGGCGAGCGCTCGGCTCGCGCCAGGCGGCCGGGTGCCAGCCGGCGCCGTCGAGCGCGACGCCGATCGTGAGGTGGCGAGTCATGTGGGGCCCTTCTTCGTGATCTCGTGGCGTGGTGAATGCAACCCACTCGGGGTGTGCAGTGTTCCTGCGAGGCCTCATCGTCTGACGAGACGGCCGCGTCAACGTGCGGGGGCGACGGCCTCTGGCACCCCGCCCCACGCCTCTGCGCGGTCGGCGTACGGATCGCCGTCGCCCCAGAGCGTGGTCGGGAACTCGCGTCGGAGCACGGGAACGACCTCGCTCGCGAAGCGCTCGAGGATTTCGAGCTGCCGATCGAACGGCACGGTCGTCGGCAGGCTGATCGATTGCAGGTCGTGGCCGAGTCGGCCGTGGAAGCGCGCGATCTTCTCGGCGACCCGCTCGGGCGTGCCGACGAGCATTGGACCGTCGGCGATCGCGTGGCGGATATCGCGATAGATGGTGTTGTTGCCCGGCACGTTCATCGCGCCGATGAGGCCCTCGTACGTCGGGCCGAACGCGTCGATCGCCTCCTGTTCGGTATCTGCGATGAACAGGCCGCCTGCGCCGGACCCGGCGCCCACGTACGCGAGGCGCGGGTCGTGGCCGTGTCGCGCGTACTCCGTGCGGTAGTGATCGATCAGCACGCCGTAGTTCTGCAGCGGTTGGATCGCATTGGCGCTGAACACCGGGTCGCCGTGGCGGGCGGCCATGGCGGCCGAGAACAGTGTCGTCGCCGAGCCGTGCCACACGCGCGGCGGGCCAGAGTAGGGGCGCGGCACTATCGTCGTATCGTGCAGTTCGCGCGTGAACTCACCGCCGGGCCACTCGACGTGCTCCTCGCGCCACAGCAACCGAAGCAGCTCGTACTTCTCGGCGAGCAGCTCCCACTGGTCGTCGATCTCGAGACCGAAGAGCGGAAACTGCGCGACCTCGTTGCCTTTGCCGATCGTCAGTTCGAGGCGGCCGCGCGACAGCTGATCGATCGTCGCGAAGTCCTCCGCCACCCGAACGGGGTCGAGCACCGACAGCACGGTGACGCCGGTGTGCAGCCGGATGCGACTGGTCACCGCCGCGATCGCGGCAATCACCGCGGTCGGCGACGACGAGATGAATGCGCCGGCGTGGCGTTCTCCGACGCTGAACGCGTCGATACCGAGTGCTTCGGCGCGCCTCGCAGTCTCAACGACCTGCTCGAGGCGCTCTGCCGGCGAAACTTGGTGACCCGTCGCCGGGTCGGGCTGATACGGAATGATGTCGAGCAGCTGGAACTTCACGCGCCTGACCCGCCCGCTGGCGCGACGTCGCCGGGCGCGAGCATGACGCCGGCATCCGTCACGACGCCTCGCACGCGCTCGAGCGGCGTCTTCTCACCGGCCTCGATCCCGATCGGCAGGCGGTTGCCGGCCGGCGGCATCGGGCAGGTCGCGAAATCGGTGTATGCACACGGCATGTTGGTGGCGCGGTTGAAGTCGAGCTCGGTGCGGCCGTCGACGTCGGGAGCCGGCACCGACAGGGCGCGGAGTGCGGAGTATGTCGTGAGCCCGTTCGTCGCGTCGCCGAACAGCACGAGCAGTGAGCCGTCGGCGCCGCCGGGGAATGCTGTCAGGCGGAACGTCTCCCCGCGCAGCGTGAACTCGAGCTCTCCCGGCGCCTCGTACACGTGCGTCATGTCGTCGACGGCGGCACCGACCTCGGTCGGGCGCGGTTCGTCGAACGCATGGAATATCGCGTCTGCGCGCCACCTCGGGTTCGGGAGGTACGTCGGGGTACCCGCGTACTCGACGAGCATGTCGGCGTCGTCGCGACGCGGGCGCGCGATGTCCTGGCCGCCGCGCTTCGCGATCTCGATCCGCCCGCCGGGGAAGCTGACGACGAAGCCGCCGCGCTCGGGAATCGACGCGAACTCACGGCCGCTCTCGACGGCCTCGCCCTCGAACGCAAGCTGCTCGCCGTCGCCGAGCTCGACGCGCACGACGTCACCGGTCGAGGTCCAGGTTCCTGGCGCATCCGGGAACGTCGCAGGCTCGTCGCCGAGCCAGTAGAGGCCGGTGATCGCGAGGAATCCGGCCGGGCTCGTGAGGTCGCGTTCGCGCGCCCGGTGCCACGCTTCCCAGTCGCGGCCGAACTCGGCCCGGTCGAGCTTCGCCGTTGTGCCGCTCGCATGCGTCATGGTCAGACTCCTTGCCGTCGTCGCGCGGCCCGACGATTCAGGCCGCCTGCAAGCCTGAACCCGCGGCGGCACGCGGCGCCACTCCGTTACGTCACGGGCGTCATATGGGCGGATGCTGCGGGCGCTCTGAGTGGGAAAGGCGCGGCCATCGATTCCGACCGGCCGTCGGCGTGGAACGCGCCCCTAGCGCCCGAGCGCCTTCGCGAGCAGCAGCGCGAGGGCCGTGCGGTCGCGCGCATCGAGCTTGCGCAGCAGCGCCGACACGTGGTTTTTCACGGTGCCCTCTGCGAGGTGCAGCGACCCCGCGATCTCGCCGTTCGTGCGCCCGAGCGCGATCTCGGCGGCGACCGCCCGCTCACTGCGCGTGAGGATCGCGAGCGGCGCGGGCCCGGCCTCGGCCCCCGGCGCCTGCGCGTGCGCGTGCGCGTGCCGCGCGATGCGCGGGTCGAGCACGAGCCCGCCCGCAGCGACGGCGCGAACCGACTCCGCCAGTCGATCGGGCGCGATGTCCTTGAGCAGGTACCCGGCGGCGCCGGCGTCGACGAGGTCGCGCACGAG
>JBQDJW010000292.1:0-2707 GCA_052086425.1 Pseudoclavibacter sp.
CACGATGGTCGCACTGCGCCGCCGAAACGCCTAGCGATACCGTCGGGAGGCGCCTGGCACGAGTGCTCGGCGCCTCTCGACGTGAACGCGGCGGGGCCGGCCCCGCGAGGTGACCGGACGCATCCGGCCCATCTCGCGAGGCGGGCCATGCGTATTCGGGCCACGCGCAACCACCCGTATGCCGACCCCGCGTTCGCGTGGGCTGGCAACCTGCGCTGCCGGGGCGGCTGGGGGAGCAGTTCGTCAGCCCGCACGGCTGACCACGGTCGCGTCGCGATCCGATGGCGCCGGATGCTCCCCTCGGGCCACGCGCGCGCGGAACGCCAGGCGCGAGTACCCTGGGCAAGTTGACCAACTCCTACGAAGGCTGAGGCAGTGACCGAGAACCGAACCGACGACGCGCCCGACTACGACTTCCGTGCACTGCAGGAGAAGTGGGCGCCCGTCTGGCAAGACCTCGGGCTGTTCGACTCGGGTCGCGAGGGAGACAACCGGCCCCGCAAGTACGTGCTCGATATGTTCCCGTACCCGTCGGGCGACCTCCACATGGGGCACGCCGAGCAGTACGCCCTCGGTGATGCGGCGGCCCGCTACTGGCGCCACCAGGGGTTCAACGTGCTGCACCCGATCGGGTGGGACTCGTTCGGCCTGCCGGCCGAGAACGCCGCGATCAAGAACGGCGGCGACCCGCGCGACTGGACGTATGCGAACATCGCGCAGCAGCGCGAGAGCATGCAGCGCTACGGGGTCAGCTTCGACTGGAAGCGCGTGCTGCACACGTCCGACCCGGAGTACTACCGCTGGAACCAGTGGCTCTTCGTTGAGATGTACAAGAAGGGGCTCGCGTACCGCAAGTACAGCGATGTCAACTGGTGCCCGCAAGACCAGACGGTGCTCGCGAACGAGCAGGTCGTCGACGGCGCGTGCGAGCGCTGCGGCACGACAGTGGTCAAGAAGAAGCTGAACCAGTGGTACTTCAAGATCACCGACTATGCCGACCGCTTGCTCGACGACCTCAACCAGCTCGAGGGGCACTGGCCGGCCAAGGTGCTGGCGATGCAGCGCAACTGGATCGGCCGCTCGCTCGGCGCGGACGTCGACTTCGAGATCGAGGGGCGCGACGAGAAGGTCGCGGTCTTCACGACGCGGCCCGACACGCTCTACGGCGCGACATTCATGGTCGTCGCGCCCGATAGTGACCTGGCCGCCGAGCTGGTCGACGGAGCGAGCGAGGAGACCCGCGAGAAGTTCGAGCGCTACCTCGATGACGTGCGCTCGCTCGGCACGATCGAACGGCAGTCGACCGAGCGCCCGAAGACGGGCCTGTTCCTCGACCGCTACGCGATCAACCCGCTGAATGGAGAGCGCCTCCAGATCTGGGCAGCCGACTACGTGCTCGCCGACTACGGCCACGGCGCGATCATGGCCGTGCCGGCGCACGACCAGCGCGACCTGGACTTCGCGCGCGCATTCGACCTTCCGGTGCGGGTCGTCGTCGACACGACGCAGCCGGTGACCGGGGCGATCCCGGTGATCACCGACGACACGGAGCTGCCCGAGATCGACGACCTGAACCCCGCCGTGACCGGCGAGGCGCTGACGGGCGACGGCCGACTGTGCAACTCGGGGCCGCTCGACGGGCTCTCGAAGCGCAACGCGATCTCGCGGGCGATCGAGATCCTCGGCGACCGCGGCACGGGCCGCCCGGCGAAGAACTTCCGTCTGCGCGACTGGCTCATCTCGCGCCAGCGCTACTGGGGCACGCCCATCCCGATCCTGCACGGCGAGGACGGCGACGAAGTGCCTGTTCCCGAAGATCAGCTGCCCGTGACGCTGCCGGATGCGTCGGGTCTCGACCTGCGCCCCAAGGGGACTTCCCCGCTCGGCGGAGCCGAGGAGTGGATGTCGGCCACGCACCCCGAGACGGGAGCGCCGATGCGTCGCGACGCCGACACGATGGACACGTTCGTCGACTCGTCCTGGTACTTTCTCCGCTTCCTGTCGCCTGGTGACGACACGCGCGCGTTCGACCCGGCCGAGGCCGAGAAATGGGCGCCGGTCGACCAATACATCGGCGGCGTCGAGCACGCGATTCTGCACCTGCTCTACGCGCGGTTCATCACCAAGGTGCTTTACGACCTCGGCCACATCTCGTTCTCCGAGCCGTTCAGCGCCCTGCTCAACCAGGGCATGGTGATCATGGACGGCGCGAAGATGTCGAAGTCGAAGGGCAACGTCGTCAAGTTGTCGGAAGAACTCGA
Source organism: Pseudoclavibacter sp. (assembly GCA_052086425.1). Classification (GTDB taxonomy): domain Bacteria; phylum Actinomycetota; class Actinomycetes; order Actinomycetales; family Microbacteriaceae; genus Pseudoclavibacter. Next base: position 2,262 of record JBQDJW010000292.1, read on the forward strand.
CACCTACGGTGTTGACGCCGTGCGGCTCACGATGCTGTTCGCGTCGCCGCCAGAGGACGACGTCGACTGGGCCGACGTGTCGGTCGCGGGCTCGGTCAAGTTCCTCGCGCGCGCCTGGCGCGTCGCGAAGGATGTGGAGTGCGAGCCCGACGTCGACACGGCCCGCGGCGACCTCGGACTTCGGCGTGCCGTGCACCGGTTCCTCGACGAGGTCGGGCCCCTGGCGTCGTCGTTCAAGTACAACGTGATCATCGCGCGCCTCATGGAGCTCACGAACGTCACCCGCAAGGCGATCGACTCGGGCCCCGGCCCTGCCGACCCGGCCGTGCGCGAGGCGGCGGAGGCGATCGCGGTCGTGCTCGACCTGTTCGCGCCATACACGGCCGAAGACATGTGGGCCCAGCTCGGCCACGAGCCCGGCGTCGCCCTGGTGAAGTGGCCGAAGG
>JBQDJW010000292.1:2717-4552 GCA_052086425.1 Pseudoclavibacter sp.
CTCACGCAGGACGAAGAGATCACGGCGGTCGTTCAGGTCAACGGCAAGGTGCGCGCGCGACTCGAGGTGTCGCCGCGCATCAGCGAGGCCGAGCTCGAGAAGCTCGCATTCGAGGCGTCGCCCGTGAAGCGCGCGATCGAGGGCAAGGTCATCGCGAAGGTGATCGTTCGCGCTCCGAAAATCGTGAACATCGCCGTGAAGGGGTAGGGGCCCGGGCAGGGGGTGAGCCCGCGGGGCGAGTCCTCGCCGCGGCGTCGGCGCGCCGGTCGTTCCTCGGTACTCTGTTCCAGACGATTCCCCCCCGGATGTCTGAACTTGGAGGACCGAGTATGAATATTTCCGCGCGCCGAAAAGGCGCCATCGGCGTTGTCGCAGGCGCCGCCCTGGCGGTGACGATGATGGGTGTCGCAGGTCCCGCCTCCGCGGCGGAACCCGACGCATACCTGCAGGACTACACGTCGGACGATGGATACATCGAGGGTTCGCTCGGTAATAACAGCGGCCTGTCCGGTGACATGTGCGGCTTCGTCTGGAGTGCCCAGTCGGTGATCGACACGGACCTCCCCGAATACTCCGTCAACGGCTTTCTCGAGAGTGTCAGGCCGCTCGACGACGCGACGCTGCCCGGGTCGGGCTGGGCGCAGATCCAGCACTGGTACTCGGGCGACCAGTTGAACTGGCGCATTCCGATCGCTCTCGATGCGCCACTCGCGAGCGCGCAGGTCACGATGGTGTTCGACGACCCGGATTGGGCGCCGAACGTCGGCAGCTTCGAGCAGTACAGCGAGTGGCCCGACCGCAGCAGCGCGTTCAACCGGTTCATGGGCGACGCTGTCGGTCTGTACACGCCGCACGACGACACCCTGGTCACGCCATTCGAGTGGGGCGAAGACGCGGCGGGCAACACCACCCTGACCTTCAACCTCGGCAACATCGAGGCTGGAACGTCGACCGTGCTGGCCTTCACCGGTACGGCGAACGATGGCGCGGAGGGGATCCTCAGCGGCACCTCGTACGGCGCGAAGCTCACGCTCGACGGAACGCAGCCGATGACCACATGCCTGACCCCGGCGTACGCGGAGCAGACGGTGCTCACCGGCGACACCGCAACGGTCGATCCCGAAGCACTGCTCGCCGCGACCGGCGAGCAGGACGCGTTCCCCGCGGGAACCAACTTCGCCCTCGGCGAAGGCGCACCCGAAGCGGCGACGATCGATGAGGAGACCGGGCGCATCACCTGGTCCGTCCCCGGCACGCAGCCTGTCGGGAGCATCAGCATGCCGGTGGCCGTCACCTACGCCGACGAGTCGACGGATGCGGTTGACGCAATCGTGCACGTTGCGAAGGAGGCCGCGCTCGGTCCCTTCGACGACCAGCAGATCACGCTCGGCGAACCGATCGAAGACGTGACGGCCGAGCTGCTCGACCACCTGGGCCAGGCCTTCGGCGACGAGTCGACGGTCGTGCTCGAAGGGCTTCCCGACGGCGTGACGTTCGACGACGAGACCGGCCTGATCGCCGGTACGCCGACCGAGGCGGGCGAATTCCCGGTCACGGTGACGGGTCTCGACGCCGACGGCGCCGAGCTCGTGTCGACCACATTCACGATCACGGTGTCGCCAGAGGCGACGGTTGTCCCGCCGAGCGAAACGCAGGTGCCGGATGCCGCCGGCAAGCCCGGCGGGTCGGGCGACCTCGCCCCGACGGGCAGTGACAGCGCTCTCACCTGGGGCATCGGCGCCGCGGCATTGACTGCGCTTGTCGCCGGTGCCGGCGGCCTGCTGCTGCTTCGCCGACGTCGCCAGTCGTAGGCGCATCTCGCAGAGTTGCACCTG
>JBQDJW010000293.1:0-1739 GCA_052086425.1 Pseudoclavibacter sp.
GGGCACGGTAGGCCCGGCGCTGGTCGGCCAGCCGCGGCGACTCAGCGGTCGACCATGCGCATCATGTGCTCGGTGTAGCGCTCGCCCTGCACGCCGACCTCGGTCGCGAGCGCGTCAAGCGCAGCGACGGCGTTGTCCGGCAGCGTCACGTCGGCCGCCGCGACGTTCTCGTCGAGCCGTTCGAGGCGGCGAGTCGCCGGAATCGGCACGATCGACGGCGACTTCGCGAGCAGCCACGCCAACGCGACCTGTCCCGGGGTCGCGCCAACGGCATCCGCGATCTCGCGCACCTTGTCGACGATGCGCTGGTTCGCCTCGCGATTCTCGTCGGTGAAGCGGGGGAGTCGGCCGCGCATGTCGCCCTCGCCGAACGAGGTCGACGTGTCGATCGTGCCCGTGAGAAAGCCGCGACCGAGCGGGCTGAACGGCACGAAGCCGATGCCGAGCTCGGCGAGCGTCGGCAGCACCTCGGCCTCGGGGTCGCGGGTCCACAGCGAATACTCGCTCTGCACGGCGGTGACCGGATGCGTCGCGTGCGCCCGACGAATCGTCGCGGCCGATGCTTCCGACAGCCCGAAGTGCCGCACCTTGCCTTCGGCGATGAGCTCGCCGACCGCGCCGGCGACGTCTTCGATGGGCACGTTCGGGTCGACGCGGTGCTGATAGAGGAGGTCGATCACATCGGTGCCGAGGCGCTTGAGCGAGGCATCGGCGACCTCGCGGATGTGCTCGGGCCGGCTGTCGAGCCCTCCTGGGGTGCCGTTCTCAATTTGCATGCCGAACTTCGTCGCGATCACGACCTTGTCGCGAACCGGTGCGAGCGCATCGCCGACGAGCTCCTCGTTGACGAACGGACCGTAGACCTCGGCCGTGTCGAACAGGGTGATGCCGCGGTCGACCGCGCCGCGCAGGACGCCGATCATGTCGTCGCGGGAGCCTGGGTTCGGTCCCATGTTCTGGGACATGCCCATGCACCCGAAACCGAGCGCGGAGACCTCAAGACCTTGACCGAGTGTGCGTCGCTGCATGCGGCCATTGTGGCGCAGCGAGGCGTCGGGCGGGAGGGGGCATCCGCAGGGTGGATGGTTGGGCGGCGCGCGCGGCGCGGCTCCGGATGCTCGCAGCTGCAGTCCCGCAGAATGTCCCGGTCATGACTTCCCGCTCGAAACGCGCATCCAGCTGGCTGGGCCTCGCCCTGTTCGGCGTCTCCGTCGTCTGCGGGATCGCGCTCTTCGCGTCCGTCGGCCTGTTCTCGTTCGTGAGCGGGCTCGGCGGCGCGGACGCGGACGAGCTCGGCGGCGGCGAGAGCCTCGAAGGCCCGGGCGACGGCGTCGATCCCGAGCCGGCGACCTTCGCCGTCCCGTCCCATGCGCCGCGAGCAGGCGGCGAAGGGGAGCAGGCGATCGGCCCAGACCCTGAGTGGATCGCGCAAACCGCCGCCGCACCCGGCATCCCAGAGCGCGCGCTGACGGCCTACGCCGCAGCTGATATCTGGGCGGCAGACACGCTCGGATGCGCGGCCGGATGGAACACGCTCGCGGGTATCGGCTGGGTCGAGAGCCACCACGGCTCGCTGCAGGGCGGCGCGATCGACGCCGACGGGGTCGCCCGCCCGAGCATCGTCGGCATTCCGCTCGATGGGAAGAACGGCACGATGGCGATCCCAGACACCGACGGCGGCGAACTCGACGGCGACACGACGTGGGACCGGGCGGTCGGGCCGATGCAGTTCATCCCCG
>JBQDJW010000293.1:1749-4549 GCA_052086425.1 Pseudoclavibacter sp.
GACGCGGACCCGCACAACATCGACGACGCCTCGGCGACTGCCGCCGCCTACCTTTGCCGCCTTGACGGAACGCTCGACTCGGAAGACGCGTGGATCACCGCGATCCGCTCCTACAACAACACGCTCGAGTACCAGCAGCGGGTCGCCGGCACGGCCGAGCAGTACGGCCTCATGGCGTCGGGCGGGGCCGCGTAGGCGCTCGGCGTCGGGGCGGCGGTTCGGCGAATAGCCAGGCTCTACTAATCCCTCTCATAGGAAGGACCTGTCTCCGGCACACGTCCGCACCCCAGCATTGAGATCGATGGCGCAGATGCGCGATCGCCGCGAGCGATCGGGCGCACGGAAACGTGAACGAGCATCCGCCGCGGCCGCTGACTCCCGGTGGCCGAACACTCCCGCGAAAGGTCCACGATGCAGCGAAACGACGACACCACCGAGTCCGCGCCGAATGGACCGGTCGAGCACACCCGAATCACCCTGACCGACCAGAGCGGCACCGCCTTCGCGGCCGACCTGTACCGGGCGCGCGATCTCGACGAGTCGTCGCCGCACCGCGGTCTCGTGCTCGGGGCGCCGAGCGACGGCCCGGACGTCCGGCGGTCGAACGGCGACGCGCGCCGGCTCGCCGAGCGCGGAGTCGTCGCGCTCGTCGTCGCGCACGGCGAGGTCGACGAGGTCGCCGACGACGTCGAAGTGGGCGTCAACTACCTCGCAGCTCTGCCGTACGTCGATCGCGACCGCATCGCGGCCGTTGGATCGTTCGGCCGCGCGGCCTGAAAGGGCGCTGCCCCGACTGGGCGGGCGGGGCTCCGCGTCTCGCCCGCTGACTCGGCGGTGGCGGTTTCTGCCCGCCGGTGGCGATCCTGTGCGCGAACGGTCGATAGCGACCTCGGGGACCGTGGCCGGTTGAAGCCTGCGCGCGGTCTCCGGCTGCGTCGTCGTCGCCGCGCTTGCCGACGCGACGCCTCAGCCGACGCCGCCGCCCTGATCGGCGGCGTCCGGCTCAGCCATGGGCGTCAGCGCAGGCCCGACGGTGGCGGGCACCACCTTCGCCTTCTTGCCCTCGCCCTGGCTGATCTTCTTCACGGTCGGGAGGATAGGCCAGCGGTGGCGAAGCCGATTGCGCAGCTCACGCCCTCGCTCGAGCTCGGCGGCGTTGATCCGCAGTGCACAGTAGGCGAGGAGCAGGAAGGCGACCGTCGCCCCGGCGCCCCATGAACCCCAACCCCCGAAGATCGCGCCCGCCTCGCGGTAGTAGCCGTCCGTATCCATCACGCTGAGCAGCATCGCCGCCGGCGCGAGCGAGATCCCGCAGCCCGCGAACGCGGCGATCAAGAAGGCGGCTGGTGCCGCCTGCGGTTCACTGTGCTCCTGCAGGACCCCGGCGGCCGGACGTGAGGCCGCGGGGTCGTCGAGCGCCCGCAGCAGGTCGGCGCGCTCCGCCCGCCTGCCCCGCATCTCGAACACGAGCGAGGCCGCAGTCGTCGCGACCGCGCCGCCGACGATGCCGGCCAGGACGATCATCGCCACGATCACGCCCCGTTCCGCATCCTCCGAGAGCACTGCTGACGGGCCAAGCTCCCACCCACCCGGCCCGTACCGGTGGGCGTCCGGATGCATCGTGAAGACGATGCCGTAGAACACCGGAGGCGCCACGAGGAACAGGATGCCGCCGAGCAAAGCGAGCGCTCGAGCGACGCGCACGCCGTGGTGGCGCTCTTTGCGGCGACGACGCCCGGAGGTCTTCGGCTCGCCGTGTTCCCGAGCCTCCGCCCACGCGGCCTCCTCATGCTCCGTGGTCCAGTGGGAGGCGATCAATGCTCGGCGCTCGGCCAGCTCGGGGCGGACCCGGGTGCGGATGCGTCTCCACCAGGCCAGCAGCGCGACGTCGATCGCGAGGCCGATGCCGGCCACCACGAGCCCTTCGAGAAAGCCCTCCACGATGGCGAATATCGCCATGAACACCACGAAGAATCCGCTGAGGATCACGGTGAGCATCAGGATCACCTCGAACGGCTGCATCCCCTCCCTCACCAACCTCGCGACTTGCGCCGGCGAGGGCACGGCTCGCCGGGACGCGCCAGAGCGGGCTGCCTCTGCCACCGACCTGGAGACGGAGACGTCACGAACCAGCGTCGCCCACGTGCCGCAGTACGCGGTGACGACCAGCAGCACCATAAGCACGCCGACGGCGGCCCTGCCGAGCAGGTCGATGCCGTGCGTGATCACGCGCACATCGTCGGCGGGCATCCCCAGTCCCGCGAGGATCGCGCTCACGACGCCGTACTCATTGGGCAGCCCGACGAGGAACAGCAGGAGGAACAGGCCGGCAACGAGACCAGCGCCGAACCCAATCGCCGTCTCCGCGAAACTGGCCGCGATGCGGCCGCCCGGGCCGAGAGGGTATTCATGCCAGTGAGCCCGAGCCATCCAGCCAGGGTACCCGCGAGCACAGGGCGAGCCGGCGGGGCCGGGACGGAGTCCCGCCGGCTATCTCGGCAGCTCGACGCCCGTTTCGCGCGCGAGCGCTTCGAGCATCCGGCTCTGGAAGGCGGCGTCTCGCGCCGCCGGGTGCGGCTCCCGGATGCTGCGGTAATGCCAGTATTCGCCGCTGCGGAGGGCGTCGAGCTCGAGGCTCGTCGCGAGCCAGTCCTGCGTGTCGTGCCCGAGTTGCAGGTCGCCCGGGGCGTTCGGGCCGCCCATCCTGGTCGGCATCCAGCCCGGGTCGACGACGCTGACGACCGTGTCGGGCCAGCGGTCGGCGAGGGCTGCGGTGAGCGCCGTGACGTAGAGCTTCGAT
>JBQDJW010000294.1:0-4546 GCA_052086425.1 Pseudoclavibacter sp.
AGGCCTCCGTGGACGATGGTGAGTGTGGTAACCCACATCGTCTCGGAGGCCTTCGTCCTTACGTCACCCGTACACAACGTGTCGAGGAACTACACCTAGTCTCGTCCATGACGTCGAGCACCCGGCGCTGCACGGTGACGTCGAGCGCCGTCGTCGGTTCATCGCCGATCAGCAGGGCCGGCTCGGTGAGCGTCGCCGCGCTGATGCCGATGCGCTGCCGCTGGCCGCCCGAGAGCTCGTGCGGGAATCGTCGCGACTCCTCCGCAGCAGCGCGGAACCCGGTCTGCTCCATGGCGGCGACGGCCTTCTGCTGCCGAGTCCGACGGCCCGCCGCGCCCGAGAACTCGAGCGTCTCGGTCAGCTGCTGACCCACCCGGTAGGTCGGGTTCAGGGAGCGAAGGGGGTCTTGGTGGATCATTCCGACGCTTGCGGCAAGCACCCGGCGTTTGGCGCGACCGCGCAACGCGAGCATGTCGTGGCCGTCGAGCGTCACCGATCCCGTCACGCGGATGTCGACGCCGGGCGGATGCACGCCGAGGATGGACCGCACGAGCATCGATTTGCCGGCACCCGATTCGCCGACAATCGCGAGCGATCTGCCGGCCTCGAGCTCGAAGCTCACGTCGTCGACGACCACGCGCGCTGGTCCGCGATGCGTGATCGCCGCGGTGAGGTTTCGCACATCGAGAACTGGGGCGTTCATCGGGTTCCCTCCCGGAATCGTTCGCCGAGCACGTTGATCGAGAGCACCGTCGCGCACAGCAGCAGCGCAGGGACGAGCGTGACCCAGGGTGCGTCGGCGAGCTGCACTCGCCCGTCGGCGATGAGGCTTCCCCACGACGGCTCCGGCGGGCGCAGGCCGAACCCGAGGAAGCTCAGCGCGCCCTCGGCGACGATCGCGCCGGCGAGGGTGGTCATGATGAACGGCAGCATCATCGGCATGACGACCGGCAGCACCTCGCGGGTGAGGATGCGCCACGCGCTCGCACCCAGGAGACGGGCGGCCACGATGTGGTTCTCGGTGGCGACGGCCAGGGTCGACGCGCGGCTCAGCCGGGCGAACACGGGGATCGTGAACGCCGCGATCGTGAGCGAGATGGTCGCGAGGCTCGGGCCGGTGAGCGTGACGATCGTCGAGATGATGAGCAGACCGGGCAGCGCGATCGTGGTGTCGATGAAGAATCCGACGATCGCGTCGACGGCGCCGCCGCGCATCCCCGCGAGGACACCCATCAGGATTCCGATCCCGCCGCCGACGACGACGGTCACGATGGCGACGACGGCGCTTGCTGCGGCGCCGTGCATGGAGCGAGCGAACACGTCGCGGCCGAGGTTGTCGGTGCCGAACGGATGCGCGGGGCTCGGCGACTGACTGATGGCGCCGTAGTCGTTGGCGAGCGGATCCTGCCCCGCGCCGAGCACGACGGCGAGGGTGCAGATCGCGAGGCACACAAGCCACCCGCCGGCGACGAGGCTGCCGACCTTGCGGGGACGCGTGCGCACGCGCGCAGTCCGCGCGCGGGGCGTGGTCGAGGCGAGATCAGACGCGGTCACGGGTGCTCCTCGAGTCGAGTCGGCTGATGACGATGTCGGTGATGAGGCCAACGGCAACGACGATGATCGCGGCGAAGAGCACGACCCCTTGGATGACCGGGAGGTCGCGCGAGCCGAGCGCGCTGACGGTCAGGCGCCCGAGGCCGGGCACGGCGAACAGGTTCTCGACGAGCAGGGTGCCGCCGAGCGCGGTCGCGACGTTGATGCCGACGAGCGCCGTCAGCGTCGAGCTCGACGGTCGCAGGATGCGCCGCCACAGCAGTTGCCCGTCGCTCGCGCCGCGCACCATCGACGCGTAGGCGTACGGGGCGCGCATCGACTCGATCGCCGATCCGCGCAGGGTGCGCAGGTAGACGGCCGCCTCGGCGATGCCGAGCGTCAGCACGGGCAGCACGATCCCGCGCAGGTTCGCGAGCGGATCCTCGAGGAATGGTGTGAACCCCGAGGCCGGCAGCCAGCCGAGCTGCACGGCGAAGAGGTAGATGAGCAGGATGCCGACGACGAACGACGGGATCGCGAGCAGCAGGAACGTGCCAGTTGAGACGAAGCGGTCGAGCCGCCCGCCCGGGTTCCTGGCGCTGTGCAGCGCGAGGGGGATCGTGATGGCGAGTGCGACAACCTGGCTGAGGAGCACCAGCTCGGCCGTCGCGGGGAGGCGACCGAGGATCTCGTCGAGCACTGGTCTCCCGGACGTGAACGACGTGCCCCAGTCGCCCGTGACGACGCCGCCGAGGAATTCGCCGATGCGCACGAAGACGTTCTGATCGAGGCCCAGCGCGTGGCGCAATTCCGCGCGCTGGGCCTCGGTCGACTCCTGTCCGAGCAGGATGAGCGCCGGGTCGCCGGGCAGCATGAGCGCGAGCTGGCAGGTGAGCGCCGCGATGACGACGAGGACCAGCAGCGATCGGCCCGCGCGCGGCAACCAGGCGAGCATCAGCCGGCCCGGCCGATCAGCTCGGGCTGAACCGAGATGAGCGTGTTGCCGGTCAGGTCGGGGATGCCGGTGAGCTCTGCCGATCCGATGAGGCCCGCGTGGCTCGCGGTGAGCCACAGGAGCGGCAGATCGGTCGCCATTTCGGTTGCCGCGATCTCGAGGCTCTCGGCCCGCGCATCCGTGTCGACCGTCGACGAGGCATCGGCGAGCGCCGCATCCACGTCGTCGTTGGCGTAGCCGGTGAAGTTGTAGGCGCCCTCCGATGTCGCGACGAGAGTGCCGCCGGACGGGTCGGAGAAGACGGACGTGATGAAGTCGGCCGCCTCGAAGTCCTTCGCGCCGAGCGCGGAGCCGAACGATGCGCTTTCGATGGGCTCGATCGCGACCTCGACGCCCACCTGGGCGAGCATGTCCTTCAGCGCGGTGGCACGCTGGATCGTGTCGCTGCGGTTCTCGACCGTGAGCGTGAACGAGAGGTTCTCGCCCTCGAGTACCGCCCGCGCGGCGTCTGGCTTGTACTCGGGGTAGTCGATGTCGGGGGCGAGGTCGCCGAGCAGGCTGTATGCGCTGTCGACGGTCGTGCCCTCGCCGAGGTTGACGACCGAGTTGATCGCGTCGCGGTCGATCGCCTGGGCCAGCGCGAGCCGCACTTCGGGGTCGGCGAACTTCTCGTTCTCGAGGTTGAGCATGATGCTGCTGACTGCCGCCGGCGCCGCGTGCACGGCGAGCGAGTCGTCGTCGCGAGCCTCCTGGAACTGGCTCGTGACCTCGGTCCACATGAGGTCGATGTCGCCCGCGCGCATGCTCTGGAACCGCGAGTCGGCGTCGGGCATCATGTCGTACGTGATGCGCTCGAGCTCGGCCGGGTCGCCCCAGTAGTCGTCGTTGCGGACGACGGTGACCGAGTCGCCCGGCGTGAACTCGTCGACCACGAACGGGCCGGCGCCGATCGGGAACCCGAACTCGTCGGTCGACGTCGTCGACGTGACCATCCCGAGGCCCCGCGCGAACTGCGAGACGAAGTCGGCGTTGGGTGCGGCGAGGGCGAAGGTCATCTCGGTGTCGGACACGATGCTCATCGATGCGATCTGCGCCGCCTGCGCGGCCGACGACGACCCCGTCGCCGGGTCGGCGAGCCGATCGATGTGGGCCTGCACCGACTCGGTCGTCAGCGGGGTTCCATCCGAGAACTCGAGACCGTCGCGCAGCACGAGCGTCCACGTCGAGGCGTCGTCGTTCGGCGTCATCGACTCGGCCATGCCTGGCGCGAACGTGCCGCCCGCGTCGGGGAGCATGAGCGCCGGGTAGAGGGCGTTGGTGAGGATGAGCACGGGCTGCTGGGCGAGCAGGCCGTCGCTCACGTCGAGCGTCGGGATCTCGCGGTCGAGGCCGATCGTGAGGGTGCCGCCGTTCGCGGCTTCGGCGGCATCTGCGCCGGTCGAGGTGTTCGCGCTGCATCCGGTGAGCGCGAGCGCGCCCACGAACGTGAGGGCGACGAGGGTGCGGGGCGCCTTGCGATGGGGCATGGATCCTCCTGGTCTGGGTGGCGGGGTGACCACGAGGAGTGACGCTAAGCAGGCCAGATGAATCGTGGCACTAGTGCCACTTTCCGGCCGGTGACGCGCAGATGAACAAATGTGGCACTCGTGCCACTTCATGATCGGATGTGCCAAGATCATTGTCACGACAGGCCAGGAACGGGCACATCAATGACGACTGAGATGCCGAGGCTCACTCGAGCCGAACAGACGCAGCGCACGCGCGAAGAGATCCGCACCGCCGCGATCGATCTCATCGAGTCGAAGGGGTTCGACGAGGCGACGATCGACGACATCGCCGAGGCCGCCGGAGTCGGACGCCGCACCTTCTTCCGCCACTTCCCCTGCAAGGAGGCGGTGCTCTTCAGCAGCGGCATTTACGGCACCCTGCTCGAGGACTTCAGCGAGCTGCTCGTGGCGGGCACCCCGCCGATGCTTGCGCTCATCGAGGGCATCAAGCGCGACGCATCGACTACGCGAAACCCGGACGAGACGACCGTGCGGCGCCGCAAGCTTCGCG
>JBQDJW010000295.1:0-4543 GCA_052086425.1 Pseudoclavibacter sp.
GCCGAACAAGTCGCGCACCCACGTGAGCACGCGCTTCGTCGGCCCCTCCTGCAGGTCGGCGAGCGCGTTCGTGAACGCCTCCCACTGCAGCAGCTCGCCGTGCGCGCGGGCCGCCTCGATGAGGCGGTGCTGGTGCCTCGCCACGACCTCTGCTTGCTCGGCCTTCGACTTGCCGCGGGCGCGGGCGATGCTCATCGCGATGTCTTCGACCATCGTGCGCACGCGGTCGCTCAGCAGCTCGTACTGCTCGTCGGGCTGACGCAAGCGCCCAGCGGACCGGGCGATCGACCCGAAGTCGGCGAACGTCTGGCCGGCCTGTCGCAGACCCGACCCGTTCAGCAACCGCAGTGCGACCTTGCCGACCATGATCTGGGCGGTCTTGCGCGCATCCGCCCCCTTGAACTGCTTGCCGAAGTCGGTGAGCAGGCGCTTTCCCACGAGCTGCAGCAACACGTGGTTGTCGCCCTCGAAGGTCGTGTAGATGTCGAGGTCGCCGTAAAGCTGTGTGAAGCGGTTCTCGGCCAGGTACCCCGCGCCGCCGCACGCCTCGCGACCCTCCTGCAGCGTGTCGAGGGCGTGCCAGGTCGAGAGCGGCTTGAGCGCGGCCGCGAGGGTCTCGAGGTCTTCACGCTGATCGGGTGTATCGAGCTCGCCCGAGAACACGCCGTGGAACTGCCGAAGCAGACTCTCGTGCGAGAACGCGACGGCGTAGGTCGTCGCGAGTCGCGTGAGCAGGCGGCGCTGGTGCAGCTGGTAGTCGAGCAGCACGGTCTCGTGGCCGTCGACGCCTTCGAATTGGCGCCGCTCGTTGCCGTAGCGCACGGCGATCGCGAGGGCGGCCTTCGCCGCCGCGTTGGCCGCGCCGTCGAGCGACACGCGGCCTTGCACGAGCGTGCCGAGCATCGTGAAGAACCGGCGGCCGGGGCTCTCGATCGGCGATGTGTAGGTGCCGTCGACGCTCACGTCGCCGTAGCGGTTGAGCAGGTTCACGCGGGGCACTCGCACGTCCGTGAAGTGCAAGCGGCCATTGTCGATGCCGTTGAGGCCACCCTTGTAGCCGTCGTCGTCACCGCCGATGCCGTCGAAGAACTCGCCGTTCTCGTCGCGTACCGGCACGTAGAACGCGTGCACGCCGTGGTTCACGTTCTTCGCGATGAGCTGCGCGAACACGACCGCGGCCTTCCCGTGCAGGCCCGCGTTGCCGCCGTAGTCCTTCCACGCCCCGCGGAACGGGGTGTTGATGGCCCACTCCTCGGTCGCCTCGTCGTAGGTCGCGGTGGTCGCGATCGACGCGACATCCGACCCGTGGCCCGTTTCGGTCATCGCGTAGATGCCCGGCACCTTGAGCGACATGATGTCTGGCAGGAACGTGCGGTGGTGGTAGTCGGTGCCGAGGTGCATGACCGCCGCGCCGAACAGCCCCCACTGCACGCCCGCCTTGATCTGCATGCTCGGGTCGGCCAGCACGAGCTCCTCGAAGCCCGCGATGTTGCCGCCGTGGTTCTCGTCGCCGCCGACGCTGCGCGGGAACGCGACGTTCACCGAACCGTCGTCGGCGAGCAGCTGCAACTGCCCGAGCGTGCGCTCGCGGTGCTCCTCCATCGTGAGGTTCGCCTGCTTGTGGTAGGCCGGATCGGCCGCCTTCGCCCGCGCGGCCAGCCGCTCGGTCTTCCAGGCGCCGAGCAGTCGATCGCCCAAATCCGCCACGTCGATGCGTGCCTGGTCGATCGCTGCGGGCCCGTCGCGCTCGGGGGCGTCGAGCTCTGCATCGTTGAGCTCGGCGTCGTCGGTGGTCATGCGCACGGTGTCGGTCACCACTCCTCCTCGGGGCGTCGTCTCGGCCTCGCGATGATTCGCGCGCAGGCCGGGTCTCGGCGGGCAGCGCCCCGGCTTCACGGGGCTCGCGTACCCATTGCCGAAACGCTAACCGCGACCACTGACAAAACCGGCGGTCGCTGCGGTTGCCGCCAATGGAATCCGGCCCCTACCCGCACGAGAATTGGCCGGATGCTCCAAGTGGCGACCCGAAATTCGTCACGTCTCGCACGAATCGCGATCCGCGCATCCGGCACCATTCAGACGAAACGCACCCAGCGCATCCGTTGCCGACCGTGCGGAACGTACCAAGCGCATCCGCTACTACTGAGGCTGACGCGCCAACCGCAACCAGGTGTCGATGACCGTGTCGGGGTTGAGCGAGATCGACTCGATCCCCTGCCCGACGAGCCACTCGGCGAGGTCGGGGTGGTCGCTCGGGCCCTGTCCGCAGATGCCGATGTACTTGCCGTTGCGCAGGCACGCCTCGATCGCCATCGACACCAGCCGCAGCACGGCCGGGTCGCGTTCGTCGAACAGTTCGGCGACGAGGCCGCTATCGCGGTCGAGGCCGAGCGTGAGCTGCGTGAGATCGTTCGAGCCGATCGAGAACCCGTCGAAGTGCTCGAGGAAGTCGTCGGCGAGCAGCGCGTTGCTCGGCACCTCGCACATCATGACGACCCTCAGATCGTTCTCGCCGCGGCGCAGGCCGTTGCGCGCGAGGAGGTCGACGACCTGGCGCCCCTCGTCGACCGTGCGCACGAACGGCACCATGATCTGCACGTTCGTGAGGCCCATGTCGTCGCGCACGTAGCGAAGCGCCTCGCACTCCAGCTCGAAACAGGCGCGGAACTGCTCTGACACGTACCGCGAGGCGCCGCGGTACCCGATCATCGGGTTCTCCTCGTGCGGCTCGTACCGGTCGCCGCCGACGAGGTTCGCGTACTCGTTCGACTTGAAGTCGCTCATCCGCACGATCACCGGCTCCGGTGCGAAGGCCGCCGCGAGGGTCGAGACCCCCTCGACGACGCGCTTGACGAAGAAGTCGCGCGGCGACGCGTACGCCGCGATGCGCTCGGCGATCTGCGCGCTCAGCTCTGCCGGAAGCCGCTCGGGGTCGGCCTCGTACTCGAGCAGCGCCTGCGGGTGGATGCCGATCTGACGGTTGATGATGAACTCGAGCCGAGCGAGCCCGACCCCGCGGTGGGGCAGGCGCGAGAACGCGAACGCCTGGTCGGGGGTGCCGACGTTCATCATGACCTTGACTGGTGCGACCGGCAGGCGGTCGAGCTCGGTGACCTCCTCCTCGAAGCCGACGAGACCCTCGTAGATGACGCCCGTGTCGCCCTCGGCGCACGACACCGTGACCTCTTGCCCGTCGCGCAGCGCCGTCGTCGCGTCGCCCGTTCCGACGACCGCGGGGATGCCGAGCTCGCGCGCGATGATCGCCGCGTGACAGGTGCGGCCGCCGCGATTCGTGACGATCGCTGACGCGCGCTTCATGATCGGCTCCCAGTCCGGGTCGGTCATGTCGGCGACGAGCACGTCGCCGGGCGCGAAGTCGCCCATGCGCTCGACGCCCGTGAGCACCCGAACGGGGCCCGCGCCGATGCGCTGACCGATTGCGCGGCCGGTCGTGGCGACGGGCCCGGAGCCGTTCAACCGGAACCGGCGGATCACCCGGTCCGACGCCCGCGACACGACCGTCTCTGGGCGCGCCTGCAGAATGTAGAGCTCACCGTCGACGCCGTCCTTTCCCCACTCGATGTCCATGGGGCGGCCGTAGTGGTCCTCGATGATGAGCGCGTGGCGCGCGAGCTGCTCGACCTCGGCGTCGGTGATCGAGAACTGTCGCCTGTCCGCATCCGGAACATCGACGAACGCCGTGCTCGTGCCCGCCTCGAGGCTGTCGGTGTAGCGCATCGCGATCGCCTTGTCGCCGACCGACCGCTTCAGCACCGCCGGGCGGCCCGCCCGCAGGCCCGGCTTCGACACGTAGAACTCATCGGGGTTGACCGCGCCCTGCACGACCGCCTCGCCGAGCCCGTACGAACTCGTGACGAACACGGCCCCGGCGAACCCCGACTCGGTGTCGACCGTGAACATGACCCCGGATGCACCGACGTCGGAGCGCACCATGCGCTGCACTCCGGCCGAGAGCGCGACGTCGTCGTGCGCGAAGCCGTGGTGCACGCGGTAGGCGATCGCGCGGTCGTTGTAGAGCGAGGCGAAGACCTGCCGGATCGCGCCGACCACGTTATCGATGCCGCCGATGTTGAGGAACGTCTCCTGCTGACCCGCGAACGACGCGTCGGGCAGGTCCTCGGCCGTCGCCGACGAGCGCACGGCCCACGTCACGGTGTCTGGCTCGGCGTCGGTCTCGACGAGCTGCGCGAAGGCGGCACGGATGTCTCGGTCGAGATCGTCTGGCAGCGGATGCTCCGCGATCCAGGTGCGGATCTCGCCGCCGACCCGGACCAGCTCGGTGACGTCGTCGACGTCGAGGCCCGCGATCGCATCCCGGATGCGCTGGCGAAGCCCCTCGTGCTCGAGGAAGCGCGTGTACGCGTCGGACGTCGTCGCGAAACCGCGGGGCACCCGCACGCCGAGCTTGGTGAGGTTCGACACCATCTCGCCGAGCGACGCGTTCTTGCCGCCGACCTGCGCGAGGTCGGCCATGCCGAGCTGGTCGAACCAGCGGATGTTCGGGTTCATGAGAGTCTCCGTA
>JBQDJW010000296.1:0-4529 GCA_052086425.1 Pseudoclavibacter sp.
CTCGCCGAGTACGCGCGCGTCGCGACCGTCGTGCGCGTCGGCGGCGCGCCCTTCGTCGACGCCGGCGCGGGTCCGGACCCCGCGGCGAGGACGGGGATCGACGCGGAGGACCTGCGCGGACGGCTCGCCGAACTCGGGCTGCGGGGCGTGCTCTGCGAGGGCGGGCCGACCCTCTTCAGCGCGCTGCTCGAGCAAGATGCGCTCGACGAGTGGTGCGTCAGCCTCAGCCACCTCGCCGTCGCGGGGCCCGGGCCGCGCCCCGCGCACTCCGCCACGGCGAGCCCGCGCGACTTCATCCGCACGACAACCCTCGAAGGGTCGGGCGCGATGTTCTTCCGCTGGTCGCGGCCTGCGTAAACTCGGTGTCCATGACTGTCACGGGCGCCGTCGCGATCCAGGGCGGAACCACCCCGTTCGTCGAGATCGCGCGATCAGACTGGGCCGAGCTCGCCCCGACCGCATCGATGACCCTCGACGACGCCGACATCTCGAGACTTCGCGGGCTCGGCACGGCCCTCAATCTCGGCGAGGTGCGCGATGTGTACGTGCCGCTCAGCCGGCTGCTGAACCTCTACGCGACCAACTCGCGCGGCCTGCACGGCCAGGTCTCGGGCTTCCTCGGCGAGCGGTCGGTGACGACCCCGTTCGTCATCGGCATCGCCGGATCGGTCGCCGTCGGCAAGTCGACCGTGTCGCGCCTGCTGCGCGAGCTGCTGAGTCGGTGGGAGAACCTGCCGCGGGTCGAACTCGTCACGACCGACGGGTTCCTCTACCCGAATGCCGAGCTCGAACGCCGCGGCATCATGCAGCGCAAAGGGTTTCCCGAGTCGTACGACCAGCGCGCGCTGCTGCGCTTCATCACGCAGATCAAGTCTGGCGTCGAAGAGGTGCGTGCGCCGTTCTACTCGCACCTGAGCTACGACATCGTGCCGGATGCCGAGATCGTCGTGAACCGGCCGGACATCCTCATCGTCGAGGGCCTCAACGTGCTGCAGCCACCGAGGCGCGGCCGCTCACTCGCGGTGAGCGACATGTTCGACTTCTCGATCTACGTGGATGCGCGGACATCCGACATCGAGCGCTGGTACGAGGAGCGCTTCCTCAGCCTGCAGCGCGGCGCATTCACGAACCCGCGGTCGTTCTTCCACCGCTACATCGAGCTCGACGAAACCCAAGCCCGCGAGCAGGCGCGCAGCATTTGGAATTCGATCAACGGGCCGAACCTGCGTGAGAACGTGCTGCCGACGCGGTCGCGCGCCCGCCTCGTGCTCAAGAAGGATGCGGACCACTCGGTGCACCACGTGCTGCTCCGCAAGATCTGACGACCGACCCCTTCGACGAGTTCAGGGACCTCGACCGGCACGCCCTGGGCCTGTCGAATGGTCGGCGGCCCACCGCAGCCCGAGCCCTCGGCAATGATGTATGATTTGGTACGCCTATGCAGCGCCATAGGCGTACAAACTCGTCAATCTTTCGCGCATCCGGTGCATGCTCCGGTGAATCGGGATGCGTCCGGGCCCATCGAATGGTCGCCCCTACAGCTCCGCCTGACGCCGCGCGACCTCGCCCTCGACCGCCTCGAACAGCGAATGGTCCGGCTCGAGTCCCGTGACCTCGACCGTGAACGCCGCCGCGTCGAGCGCCCGCAGCTGCTCCTGCAGCGACACCGCCTCGGGATCGTCCGCGGCGTCGAACCGCAGCGCCGCCCCGATCGCCCGCACGAGCGCCTCGTTCGGCAATCCGCGCTCGGCAGCCTCGGCGGCCGGCTGCACGAAGCGCTCGTGCCGACCGAGCTTGCGCAGCGGCTGGCGGCCGACCCGGGTGGGAGTGTCGGGAAGCGCGGGGTTCTCGAAGCGCGAGATCGCCGTTGCGACGTACGCCGCGTGCTCGTCGGCGTCGAAGCCGAACTTCGCCACGAGCAGGGCGCTCGTCTCGGCGAGTACGGCCTCGAGTTCCGAACGTACGCTCGCGATCGCGAGCGCGTCGGCCAGCGACACTGCCAGAGCGACCGCGCCGTGGTACGCGATCGTCGCGTGGCCCGTGTTCACCGTGAACAGCTTCCGCTCGATGTACGGCGTGAGATCGTCGACGAAGTGCGCGCCAGGGATGCTCGGCTCGGCTCCCGCGAAGGGCGTGCGGTCGATCGACCACTCCGAGAACGGCTCGACCTCGACGTCGAGACCTTCGCTCGACTGCGCCGGGATGATGCGATCGACCGCCGTGTTCGCGAACACCGCCCGCTCCCCCAGCTCCGCCGCGCCGTCGAGCACGTGCGACGCCAGCGTGTCGGTGGCCCCGATCGCGTTCTCGCAGGCCATGACGGTCAGCGGCGCGGCGTCGGCGGCCCGCGCGCGCAGTCCCTCCCGGATCACGGGTGCGATGAACTGCAGGATGCGCGGGCCGACCGCGCAGGTGACGATGTCGGCGGAGGAGATCGCCTGCACGGCGGCCGCCTCGTCAGTCTTCGAGTTGACGCCGTCGATGCCGTCGACGACGTGCGTGCGCGGTGCGGTGCCGACCTCGTGCACCTCGTACGTGCCCGCCGCGTTCATGGCATCGATGAGCTCGCCGTTCGTGTCGACGAACGTGACGCGATAGCCCGCCTGGTGAAGGGCGAGGCCGATGAAGCCGCGGCCGATGTTGCCTGCACCGAAGTGCACGGCGCGCAGGTCGTTTCCAGTCATGTCGGTCCCATCTCTGCGTGTCGATCAGCCGCCCGGTGCGTGCGCGCCGGCACGAACGCTACTCCTCGTTGACGGCCTCGAGCAGCACGTGGATCGCCGCCTCGTCCGGCGCGTCGAGCAGCTCCTGCACCTTGGCCTCGTCGCTGAAGATGATCGCGATCTTCTGCAGGATCGCCAGGTGCCCGCCGTCCTTGCCGGCGATGCCGACGACGAAGCGCACCTCGTCGCCCGCCCAGTCGATCGGCTCGTCGTAACGGACGAAGCTGAGCGCAGAGGCGTTGATCGCGTCTTTCGCCTCGTTCGTGCCGTGCGGGATCGCGAGCAGGTTGCCCATGAAGGTCGACACGCTCGCCTCGCGGTCGCGCATCGCCTGCTCGTACGAGGCGTCGACGGCGCCGGCGTCGATCAGGAAGCTCGCCGCCTCGCCGATCGCGTCGTCCATGTTCCCCGCCGTGCCGTGCGCGCGAATTCGGTCGAGGGTCAGAATGGGCGCGCCCTCCCCCGCCTGCGATGGCGCGGCGGCCGACGTCTCAGCGGCACCCGCGCCGGCGCCGGCGGCAGCGGCCCCGGCCGCAGCACCTGCGCCTGCTGCGGCCGCCCCGGCCGAGACGGGCGCGGGTTCGCCCGTTCCCCCGCCGTCGCGCTGCTGCTTGACGAGGTCGACGACCTCGTCGTACGTGGGCGACGACATGAAGTTGTCGACCGACACATGGATCGGGTGCGACGCCCGCTGGCGGGCGCGATCGGTGAGGTCTTTGTGGGTGAAGACGATGTCGGGCGTTTCATCGAGGTTGGCGATCGCGACGTTCGTGACGTCGATGTCGCCGAGCCCCGCCTTCTTGAACTTGGTGCGCAGCACGTTCGCGCCCATCGCGCTCGACCCCATGCCGGCGTCGCACGCGAAGATCACCTTGCCGATCTGGCGCGATGAGATCGAGTCGGCGAGCGACGCCCCGGCACCTCCGGCTGCGGCGCCTGCCGCCCCGCCCGCGAGACCGGAGAGCGCCTCGGACTTCTTGCCCTTGTTGGCCTCGGTCTGGGCGATGGCCGCACCGAGGGCGTCACCGCCCGTGGCCTCGGCCGCCAGGTCTGCCTTGCGCGATGCGCGCAGGATGACCCCCGCGATGACGAACGTCACGACGGCCGAGATGATGACCGAGAGGATCACGCCGATGTAGGAGTCGCTGGCGGTCTGCGCGAGGACGGCGATGATCGACCCGGGCGCCGCCGGTGCACGCAGGCCGGCGTCGAAGATCATGTTCGTCGTGACGCCAGAGGCGCCGCCGACGATGACGGCGATCAGCAGGGCCGGCTTCATCAGCACGTACGGGAAGTAGATCTCGTGGATGCCGCCGAAGAACTGGATGATCGCGGCGCCCGGCGCGGTTGCCCGCGCGGCCCCGACGCCGAAGACCGTGAATGCGATCAGGATGCCGAGGCCCGGGCCCGGGTTCGCCTCGAGCAGGAAGAGGATCGACTTGCCCGTGTCGTCGGCCATCTGCGTGCCGAGCGGAGTGAGCACGCCGTGGTTGATCGCGTTGTTGAGGAAGAACACCTTCGCCGGCTCGATGAGCACGCTCACGAGCGGCAGCAGCCCCGTGCTGATCAGCCACTCGACGGCGGCGCTCAGGATGTTCATGAGCCAGTTGACGAGCGGGGCGAGGAGGAAGAAGCCCGCGACCGCGAGCCCGAATCCGGCGATGCCGGCCGAGAACATGTTCACGAGCATCTCGAAGCCGGCGCGGACCTTGCCGTCCCAGAGCTTGTCGAGCTGTTTCATGATCCAGGCGGCGAGCGGTGCCATGATCATCGCGCCGATGAACATGTGGACCTCGGGCAGTGCCT
>JBQDJW010000297.1:0-4491 GCA_052086425.1 Pseudoclavibacter sp.
GCCGTTGATGCGGTGCTCGCTGCACTCGAGGCCGAGCAGCTGCCCGCGTGGCGCGCCGGCACGATCACGGTCGGCGAGCGCGACCTCGACGGCTTCGAACAGGGTGCGAAGGGCGTCGACGGCGGGGCCGTGCGCCTCGTCGGGACGTACGCCGGCTAACGGGCCGTCGCGCCGCGCCGCGATGCGATTGCGGGCCGACGCCGTCCTACGCCTCGGCCCTGTCCGCTGCCCGGTGCGCCACGATCGCCGACACGACGATCGCCACGACCGACGCCGCGATGGCGCACGCGAGCACGAGCAGGTACGGCAGCACGGTGGCCGACGCGAACAGCGACGCCGCCGCGAGCACCGAGGCAATGCCGTGGCCGACCTGCGCGACGGGGCGCGCCGCGAGGTGGCCGGCACGCCACGCCGCGTCGGATGCGCGCGTCGCGCCCGTACGGATGCCCGCGAGACCGCCGCGCTGGATCGTGCCGTTTGCACAGAGCGAGATCATGAGGATCACGAGCAGGTTGCCCGCGAGCAGAATGATGGCGACGAGTATCGCCGAACCGATCGGCGGCGGCTGAAACCCCTCCACGACTACGCGCGACCGCGAGCGGTCATCGAGGGCGCTTTCGGCACGTCTGCGAGGTCGAGGTCAGCGGCGCGTTCACGCGCGACGCTGGTACTCGTCATACTCGTCGCCGGACTCATCGACCGGCTCGTAGTACTCGGACCACTTCGACAGTTCGTCCTCGGACTCTTCCGACGTATCGGGAGTCTCGGGTTCGACGTCGGCAACGTGAGCACCACCGGAAAGCTCGCGCTCGAGCTCGCCATAGTTTGTCTCGGGCACTGAGTATTTGAGTGCTCGGGCGACCTTGGTGTGCTTCGCCTTTTGACGGCCACGCCCCATGCGTAACCCCCTTTTTGCTTCTCGCCTGGGCACGGGCACAACGAATCGCCCAGGGACAGAGGAATCGGAAATCTGGCGTTCACCCTAGCACGGTGCGTGCCTTCACCTCCTCGTTCCAAAGTCGTACCTAAGCTGGGCCCGACGCCCGATCCCAGTGCCGTTCCGGGAGGGCGCCTCGCGCATTCATCCGACGCGTCAGCGTGTCGGCGGCGCCACGCGATCAACCCTTGTGAGGAGAACTCAGTGCAGTCAACGACCGACATCGTGGTCGTCGGCGCGGGAGCCGCCGGGCTCACCGTGGCACTCGAGTTGCAGCGACAGGGCCTGCAGACCATGCGCGACGTCGTCGTGCTCGACGCCGAGTCTGGCCCGGGCGGGTCGTGGCGCCGCGCCTGGGACGCCCTGCCCATGCGCATGGCCTACGACCTCATGCCGCCGGAGGGCCTCGCCGACTTCGATCTCGAGTTCTCGGGCGCGGCGCCAGACGAGCGCGTGCGCGACGTCGTCCCTCGCACCCTCGCCTACTTCGAGGACGCCTCCAACCTCTACGTTTACCGCCCGGCGCGCGTGGTCGGCGTCACGTCGCCGCGCCGCACCAACCTGCTGCACGTCGAGTACATCGGCCCGACAGGGGTGCGCCGCACGATCATGTGCCGGATGCTCATCGACGCGACGGGGCATTGGTCGTCCCCGTATGTTCCCTGGCTTCCCGGCATGCGCGACTTCACCGGTCGACACATCGCGGCGGCCAGACTGCAGCGGTTCGACGAGCTCGACGGCAAGCGCGTGCTCGTGGTCGGGGGCGGGCGCACGGCAGTCGACCTCATGCTCCTGCTGGAGGGCCGGGCGGCACGGCTCGAATGGTCGACGCGCCGCGAGCCCGAGTTCCGCGACGAGCGCAGCGGTCCGGTCGGCTCGGCGGCGCCCGTGACCCCTGCCGCGCCAACCGAGCCGCTTCGATCGGCCGAATATCCGCGCTCGTCGGAACCGCTGCATCCGACCGCCCGCGCCTGGGTGGGCAACGAGGCCAGGCCCGTGCGGCTGCGGAGCCAGCATGCGTGGGTCACGCGAACGCCGGACGTCGCCGCGGCGATCAGCCGCGGGCTGTTGCGCTCGCGCGGCGAGCTCGCGGGGTTCGAGGGCGGCGAGGCGCTGTTCACGCGCGGAGACCGGCGCGAGTACGACGTGGTTGTCTGGGCGACCGGCTCGCACGTGCCGTTGCGGCACCTCGCCCCGCTTCGGCTCCGCGGGCCGAGCACGTCGTATCGCGCGAGTTCGGGCTGGAATCGGCGCGACGGCCGCGTCGCGATTGTCGGCCACGGCACCGAAGTGCGCAGCGATGATGCGCTCGCGCACGCCGTCGCGATCGCCGACGACGCCGTCGACTCGCTCGACTGGCTGCGCTGAGGCGGGTGCGCCGATGCGGGCGGCGGCGTCCGCGCCGCGACGCGCCCCGTCCGTCAGGCGGCGACGAGCTCGCGCCCGAGCCAGAGCCCGGCGAGGGCGGCGAGGAGGCCGTAGCCGATCGTGGCCGCCAGGAGGGCCAGGGCGCGCCACCTGCGACCGACGCGCCAGGCGCCATACGTCTCGGTCATGAACGTGCTCCAGGTGCTGAGACCGCCGCACAGGCCCGCGATCGCGACTGGCTCCCACGTGGCCGGCAGCATCGCGAACGCGGCCCCGCCGAGGAACGAAGCGACCACGTTGACGATCACGATGCGCCAGTCCGGGCGGATCCCGCGCCGAACGGCGGGTGCGGTCGAGGCGGCGGCGGCGATCTCTGCGGTCGGCGCGGTCGCTGCGGTCGTCGCGGTCGCTGCGGTCGCCGCGGTCGCCGCGGGCATGGCGGCGGCCGCGGTCGCGTCGCCAGTCGCCGCGCGTGGCCTTTGACCGCCGGCCGTCGCCGCGCGCCGTCTCGGTCCTGGCGCGACCTGCACGACGTAGCGCAGCAGCGCGCCGACGGCGCCGGCGGCGATCGTCAGCGTCAGGATGAGCGGTGTCACGCACGCCATACTGCCCCTCGCGCCGCTGCCGAGCAACGCGATGCCCGATGCCGGGCCTGAGCCGGCTGCGCGCGCCTTCCCCGCGGGCTTCCGGGTAGCACTACCGAAACGGACATTCGCTACCGAACATCGGGTAGTACTTGTCCGGTTCGGTAGCCCCGCGCGCTTGCGGAGCCGGCTCCTACGCGTTCGCGTCGGTTCCGCTCGCGACGGGCCCGCTGGTGCCCGGGCCAACGGACGTGCCGTGCGTGCCATGCGTGTCGTGCCCACCGGCCGTGTCGTCGCGCCGAGGTGCGATCACGCGGCCGATCATCATGCCGACCGCGGCGTAGATCAGGTCGAGCACGACTCCGATCGCGTGCAGGCCCCACGCGACGCCTGACGAGAAGCCGAGCACCGCGAACGCAAGCATGACGAATGAGAACGTCGTGAATGCCCCGCAGAACCCGGCCCCGCATCCGGCGCGCAGCCAGTCGAGGCGGGCGGGCCAGGTCGCACCCGTCACGACGCCGAGCAGCAGCGAGCCGAGCACGTTCGCGGCGAGGATTGCGAGCAGCGCCGGGTCGGCGAATGCGCTGAGGTGGTCGACGGGGTTGTCGGCGTAGAAGGCGGCAGCGGGGTCGACGAGCTCGGCGAGTGCCCCGAACCCGACGCGTGCGGCCGTTCCGAGCGCGCCGCCGACGAGCACCGCGGCGAGCGTGCCGATGGCGAAGGGGTTGGGGGCTGCATCGTGGTGACCGGTGCCGCGGCCTCTGTGGATCGCGTGGCTCTCGCCCGTGCCCACGCCGGAACCGGCGCCGGCGTCAGCGCCGCCGCCGCCGGGCTGTCCCGGTGCGTCGATACTCGTCACTTCGAGGGCCTCCCCAACAGAATCGCGACTACCGTGAAGGCTATGACCAGCGCGATTCCCGATGTTCAGCTCAATGATGGCACCGCGATTCCCGCGGTCGGATTCGGTACGTCGAAGGTACTCGGCGAAGACGGCGTGCAGGCGGTGCGCAGCGCGATCGACGTCGGCTACCGGTTGATCGACTCGGCGATGCGGTACGAGAACGAGGCCGAGGTCGGTCAGGCGCTCGCGGGCGCCGTCGCCGACGGTGTCGTCGCGCGTGGCGACATGCGCGTCACCTCGAAGCTGCCGGGCCGCGACCACGGTTACGACGAGTCCCGCCGGTCGATCGAAGGCTCGCTCGAGCGTCTCGGCGTCGACACCATCGACGTGTACCTCATCCACTGGCCGCTGCCGCGTCTCGACAAGTACGTCGACTGCTGGCGCGCGCTCATCGCCGCCCGCGACGACGGTCAACTCGGCTCGATCGGCGTCTCGAACTTCACGCCGGCGCACCTCGAGCGCATCATCGGCGAGACGAGCGTCGTTCCGGCGATCAACCAGATCCAGGTGTCGCCGATCCTGCCTCGCGACGAGTGGCGCCACGCCCACGACGAGCTCGGAATCGTGACCGAATCGTGGAGCCCCATCGGCGGACGCCGGGGCCACGGCGATGCGTGCGACGCCGCGTTCGCCGAGATCGGCGCCGCCCACGGCGTGACGCCGGCGAAGGCAATCCTGCGCTGGCACACGCAGAATGG
>JBQDJW010000298.1:0-4489 GCA_052086425.1 Pseudoclavibacter sp.
GCGCACCGCATCCGGTGCTCTCGAGATTCGGGGCGCCAACACGAACAACTTGCACGACGTCGACGTCGACGTGCCGCTCGGCGTCCTGACCGTCGTAACAGGCGTCGCGGGCTCGGGCAAGAGTTCGCTGATCCACAGCGCGCTCGACGGCCGTGACGACGTCGTCACGATCGACCAGGGTGCGATCAAGGGCTCGCGCCGCAGCAATCCCGCGACCTACTCGGGCGTGCTCGACCCGATCCGCAAGGCGTTCGCGAAGGCCAACGGCGTGAAACCAGGACTCTTCAGCCCGAACTCCGACGGGGCGTGCCCCGCGTGCAACGGTGCAGGGGTGATCTACACCGAGCTCGGGTTCATGGACACGGTCGTCACCCCGTGCGAGGTGTGCGAGGGGCGGCGCTTCGACGCGTCGGTGCTCGAGTACCGGCTCGGCGGGCGCGACATCAGCGAGGTGCTCGCGATGTCGGTCGCCGAGGCCGCCGCGTTCTTCGGCGACGGAGAGGCGCGCACCCCGGCCGCGCACAAGGTGCTCGACCGGCTCGTCGACGTCGGCATCGGCTACGTCAAGCGGGGGCAGCCACTCACGTCGCTGTCGGGCGGCGAGCGGCAGCGGCTCAAGCTCGCCGTCCACCTCGGCGACGCCTCTGGCGCGAACGTCGTCGTCTTCGACGAGCCGACCACCGGGCTGCACCTTGCCGACGTCGAGAACCTGCTCGGCGTGCTCGACCGGCTCGTCGACGCGGGCAAGACCGTGATCGTCATCGAGCACCACCAGGCCGTCATGGCCCACGCCGACTGGATCATCGACCTCGGCCCCGGCGCCGGACACGACGGCGGGCGCATCGTGTTCGAGGGCACGCCACGGGCGCTCGTCGACGACCGCACGACCCTCACGAGCCGGCACCTGGCCGTGTACGTCGGAGAGTAAGGCGCCACGCCGGGCGTCGGGACACCTGCGCCACACGAAGGCCGACTGCTCCGGCGCCCCGCCCTACTCCTCGCCCGCGTACGAGCCGATGCTGAAGGTGTTGCCCTCCGGGTCGCGCACCGTGCAGCCTCGGCCGCCATACGACTCATCGACGGGCGGCCTGGCGGAGGTGCCGCCGGCGGCGAGGGCGCGCTCGTGCGCGGCGTCGACCTCGGCGTCGGTGTCGACGACGAGGTAGGCGCTCGCCGCGCCGACGGCGTCGTCGGTCGCGAACGGCGCACCCTCGCGCACGGAGCCCGCCATGAGGCCGCCGCGCTCGCGCCATCGGAACTGCGAGTGCTCGATGATGCGCGCGTCTTCGGGATTGCGCACGACGA
This sequence comes from Pseudoclavibacter sp., assembly GCA_052086425.1. Classification (GTDB taxonomy): domain Bacteria; phylum Actinomycetota; class Actinomycetes; order Actinomycetales; family Microbacteriaceae; genus Pseudoclavibacter. Next base: position 1,306 of record JBQDJW010000298.1, read on the forward strand.
GCACCTCGTCGAACCCGAGCGCGCGGAGGAAGGCGAAACCGGCGTCCGCGTCTCGGTAGATCACGGTCAGGAAGAGTTGCGGTGTGGTCATACCGTCGATGGTTCCGGATGCGCGCGGGTCGCGTCTTGCAGAAATGGGACGCTCGCGACGCCGACCGGGAATGGGTCGCCGATCGCGGCGAGCGGCGGGCGCCCGGCGAGTTCGCGCCAGTCGTTCGCGAGGTGGGATTGATCGGCGTAGCCCGCGAGCGCCGCGACCTCGGCCAGGGGAGTGCCGAACGCGGCCGACCGCCACGATCGCTCGAAGCGCCCGACCCGTGCGAGTCGCTTTGGACTGAGGCCGAACTCCTGCGCGCATCGTCTGGCAAGCTGCCGTCGGCTCCAACCGATCTCGTCGGCGACGGCCTCCACGCGCTTGCGCGTGCCGGTGAGAAGCGACAACGCCCGCGCGAGTTCGGGGGAGTCCGGCCCGCGCGTATGCGACTCAGGGATGCCCCGGCCAGGCGGTCGATGCCCGTCGGCATGCCAGGCGGTCGTCCGCGCGAGGAGCCATCGCTCGAGCAGGTCGAGGCGATCGTCCCACTCGGGCGCGTCAGACAATCGCTCGTGCAGACCCGCGGGGATCCCCGCGGGCAGCTCGTCGTGGTGCGCGAGCCCCTCGGAGAGTTCGGCGATGGGCAGGCCGAAGATCGCGCGGACGCCGATGGGCGTGAGCGCGAGCTGCACGCCGTGCTGCCGACCGTGCGTGTGTACGAGCGAGGGGCGCGAGTGGAACCCGGCGGCGAGACGCCAGAACGGCGTCGAACGTTCGGGCTGCGCGACCCAGCCCGTGTCGAGCGGTTCGTCGAAAGCAAGGATCACCGTGGCGGACGTGCTCGGCAGGCCGAAGTGCACTGCGCGATGGTCGACGCGGAGGTCGTAGCCGATCATCGGGCCCGCGAGGATGCCTCGCAGACCGGGGTGCACACGCCGCTCCGTCGTCGACATGCGCTCAGGGTAGTCGCGCCGCTTCCGCGAAAGCCGGGCGTCTGCCGGCAGTCGCGGACGCGTCAGCCGGGTTGCAGGCGCCGCAGGAGCGCCACGAACTGCTCACGCTCGTCGACGTCGAGCGGTGCAAGCACGGCCGCCTGCACGTCCGCCATGATCGCGGCGAGCTCGGTGGCCAGTGCGCTCCCGTCGCCGGTCAGCGTCACGACCTTGCGGCGGCCGTCGTCGGGGTCGGGCTCCCGAACCACGTACCCGCCGGCCTCGAGGCGGTCGAGCGTCGTCGAGAGGTCGGCTCGATCCAGATCCGCCAACCCGCCGATGCCGACCTGGGGGAGGGGGCCGTGCTCATCGAGGACCGCGAGGATGCGCACCTCGTATCCGGTCGCGCCGGCCTCGGCGAACTTCGATTGCAGGATGCGGTGGGAGCGCGAGCCTGCGCGCGACAACAGCCAGGTGGGTGCGTCGGCGAATCTGAGGGGTTGCGGGGGATCAGTGACCATGCGCAGTCTTTCTGTTGGTGTAGCCAACGAAATGGTATATGGTTGGTGACACCAACGATAGTGGAGGAACCCGTGGAACGCACGCTGCCGCAGGCCATCGGTCAGACCGAGAAGGCCCTCACATCACTTCTGTTCTCGCGGGGCATCGGCGACGCCGACATTGCGACGAACCTCGAGTGGGTAACCCTGAACCAACTCCGCCGAGATGAAACCCCGCATGAGCGCGGCGCATTCGCGCGACACGTCGCGGGCGTGACCAGCGCGACCCATGACGATGTCGACGCGACAATCGATGCCCTCGAAAAACGAGGAATCGTGCACGTCGCCGAACACGTCTCATTTACGCCGACCGGCTCGGCGCAGCACGAGGCGGCGACGCGACGCGTCGAATCGTTGACCAGCGCGCTCGAGCACGACCTCGACGAGGTGGAGCGCGCGCGGGTAATCACGACGCTCGACGCCATCCGCGAGCGCGCAACGAGGCTGAAGGACGCTGCCCAGCACTCACCGCACGCACGGAACATCCGATAATGCACATTATGACAATCTAACGGGGAAGATCCCCTGCGATCCTGGCGCCCGCTGCGCGTGAGGTCAGCGACTGTGCCGCTCGGTGTCGCGCAGCGCGCGCAGGTAGCGCCGCCGCACGACCAGTTGCGCCATTCGGAGCACGGGGAACATCGCTCTCCACGGTTGCTTCGGCGACGGTTTCGTGAGCGAACGGACCGTGAGGGTGACGTCGTCGCCGGCACGAGAGACGATGAAGGCTTCTTCCCCCGACACCGGATGTCCCGGCAGGGTTCGGTACGAGAATCCGACGCGCGTCGGCGAGGCGTGCACGTCGACGACCTCAACCGGCTCTCGGATCGTGATCCCGAGAATGCGGAATGTGATCGTCAGACGAACTCCCGGGGTCGCAGGCTCACCCCCGTCGACGGTAAAGCCACTGCGCGTCTTCACCTTCCAGTGCAGGACGTCTCGCGACGCACGACTCCAGACGGCGTTCCCGTGTCCGACGACGGCCGACACCTCAGACCGCACGTGGCCGTCGTCGTCTGTAGACCACACCACAAGATTCGGAGTGGTCATCCTCAGCGTCCCGCGCCGGTCGTCGCCATCCCGCGATTCTACGGTTCAGGGCACGCAACGCCGCCGTTTCATCGTCGGGGACGAGGAGCCTCATCGCCGCCATTGCGTCTCAGCTCGGCATCTCTCCCGGACGCGCGAGCGCGTAGACGACGTGCTCCATACCGTCGGCGGGATTGTCGGGCTCCATGTTTCCCGTCGTGAGCAGTGAGAAACCGGCGGCCCGCAGCGCGCCCCACGACGCGCGGTTGCTCTGCACGACCGGCACGATGATCACGGATGCCTCGGGGGCGTCCGACCAGCAGCGGCTCGCGAAAGCGGCGATCATCGCTCCCCCGAGACCGCGCCCGACCATGCCAGCCTCTCCGATGAAGTAATCGATCGTCAGGGCATCGGGCGGCGGATCTGCGAGGTCGATCAGCTCGCGATGACCCTCGGGATAGTCGTGAATGCGCGAGCGCTGGATGAACCCGACGGCGACTCCCCCGTGTTCGACGATGAAGTCCTCGCTGTGTTCGGTGCCGAGAAAGCTCCCCGCGAAGTCGCGCTCGATCGCCTCGTCGCTCGTGTCGTGCACCCAGAAGCGAGCGACGTGGTCGCGGCGCAGCCAC
>JBQDJW010000299.1:0-4125 GCA_052086425.1 Pseudoclavibacter sp.
GGACCCGTTCGTGCCGACCTTCGACTCCGAGAAGAGCGCACCCGGCTGCGCTCCGCGGCCGGCGGCTATCTCGCACTTTTCGGAGTCGCCCACCACCGGGCTCAGGAGGGTGCAGCCCCGGTCGAGGAGCATGATCCACGCATTCGACTCTTCGAGCTGCTCCCCGAGGCGCCGCAGAATCGGTTCGGCTGCGGTTCGAAGTCGTTTCGCGCGTCCCCCGACATCGAGGAGCGGGAGTTCGCTGTCGTTCGGGTCGACACCGCTCTCGAGCGATCGACGCCATGATTGCGAGATCTCCGTCCGCAAGTCGGCACTGCGCGCGCTTGCCGTATTCGCGAAGAACGCCTCGCGCGCTCGGCGCAGGCGGCCCAGGTCGGCAGCATCGACGCGGAGGGCCGCCCGCGAGCGTCGGAGAGCAGAGCTCGTCACCATGGTGCTCCTTCATCGTCGCCGCGCATCGTCGCGCAGGGTGCAGGAAAGAATCACTCTATGATCCAGCCCGCGGTCGGCGCATGCCCCGTCGCATTTTGAGACATGGGGATCGAGCAGGGCCTCGCCCAGACGTGCGACCGCATCGACTCGGCCCGACAACTTCGGACGATCGGTCATATGTGGCGGTCGAGAAGTATCGCGGACCGTGCCGGAATGACATCGACTGGGGGAATGACCGACGCACACGCATCGACCAGCCAGAACCGCTCCGAGACAGTCTCGCCAATCCGCCGCGCGCACTGGGTCGTCGCGCACCCGCGACGCGCCTCGCTCAACGGCCGCCTCTTCGATTCGGGAACGTCGGCGCTCGCGACCCGCGCCGAGGTCACGTCGACGGACCTCTACGCCGACGCCTTCGACCCGCGCCTGGGCATCGGCGACCTCGGCTCGAACGTCGAGGCGCCCGGCAATTTCGCCGAGCTCGCGGGGCGCGCCGTGGCCGCCGGCGAAGCGGCGCCAGAGGTCGCGGCCGAGCAGCTCAACCTGACGGCCGCCGACCTGCTCGTGCTGCAGTTCCCACTCTGGTGGTACGGGCCACCTGCGATCATGAAGGGCTGGCTCGACCGCGTGCTCACCGACGGTTTCGCGTACGGCGGCTACGACGACGAGCGCGGCGTGCCGCGGCGCTACGGCGACGGCGGCATGGCGGGCAAGCGGGCACTCGTGATCGTGACCGCCGGCGAAGACGCCGGGTCGATCGGGCCGCGCGGCGTCAGCGGCGACCTCGAGCAGGTGCTGTTCCCCCTCACCCACGGCACGCTCTGGTATTGCGGCTTCGATGTGCTCGACCTGCACGTCGTGCACGACGCAGACGGCCTCGGCGCCGAGGGCGGCGAGCGAGAGGCCGCGAGGCTGGTCGCGAGGCTGGATGGCCTCGACCACGAGCATCCGGTGCCGCTGCGGCGCCTGCGCGACGGCGACTACGACCGCACCACCCGCGCGCTGCGCGCCGACCTGGCGCCGGGGCGAACCGACCTCGGCATTCATCGCGTCGACGCCTGAAGCGTGCGGAGTCAGGCCTCCGGCACGCGCAGGTCGGTCGGCCGCAGCGTGTGGGCCTCGACCGGGTCGACCGCGGGGTAGATCAAGAACCGGTCGCCCTGGTTCTTGAGGCCCTCTTCGAACAGGATGCTCACCTCACGTTCCCCGATCGCCCATCCGTTCTCGTGCATGGTCGCCAGCAGCTCGCGGAGCCGCGCGAGGGTGCCGATGCCGAGCAGCACGTCGTTGTCGGCCGCGAGCCTGCGGAACTCGTCGATCATGGCCTGCTGGTGGGTGCCATGGGCGTCCTGGACGTGCGGCGCGCCTTCCCCGACCCCCGCGTCAGGCGCGTCCGACGCGTCGCGCGCATCCGGTTCACCCGACGCCGCGAGATCGTCGGCGGGCGCGGGCGCCGGTGCCTGCGCCGCAGCTCCCTCCTCGGCAGCGCCCGTGAACAGATCGACGTACCGCGAGTAGCTGAACAGCCACACGAGCTCGGCGTGCGGCTCACTCGCGAACAGGCGCGCCGACAATTCGAACGATGCCTGCATCCACCGGCGCACGTCGAGGAAGTCCTCGCGTGCCGTCGCGTGGGTCATCCAATCGAATCCGCGATCGGCGAGCGCATCGATGCCGACGGGCTGCTGCAGCCGCGCCGCCCGGCTTGCGCCGAGCACCGCCGCGAGCTCCGGCGGGACTTCGATGTTCTCTCCCGAGCGCTCGGCCTTGATCTGCAGCGATGCCGCCGCGATCTCGAGCGCCGACGGGGGCGCGACCGGCGCCGCCTGCTGGGACGCCGTCACGCCGTCGAGCAGTTCGACGGGCCGCAGCAGCCTCGTCGTGTCGTCGCACAGGTCGGCGAGCAGGCGGCGGTCAGTGCGCTCGGCCGTGCGTTCGACGAGTGCGTAGACGTCGCGCCAGCCCGCCTCGGCGATCGTGACGCGGTGCTCGTCGGCGAGCAGCTCTCGGGCGAGGCGACGACAGGCTTCGAGCCGCTGCGTCAGCGGATCGAGGGGCGGGATGAGGTCGAGCAGTTCGGCGACCGCCCTCGCGGCGTCGATCCGACGCGGGGTCGGATTCCCCCGCTCGTGCCAGGTGATGAGGTCGGCGACCCAATTGCTCGATTCTCCGGTCACGAGGCCGGGGACCACGAATTCCGGGGTGTCGGGCTCGTCGTACGGGTCGTCGAGCACGTACGGATCGGAGATGCGCCACCAGAAGTGGTGCGGGTCGATCACAATCGGACCGACGAGCGCTCGGACGATGCGCATGGCGACCTCGGCGTGCGGGACGAGGTCGGGCCGGAAGTGGGGCACGATGCCGTCGAAGAGGAACGCGTCGCGATGATGGGTCAGCCCGGCGATGCGGCGTCCGAGGTCGCCGGCCCACCCGGCCGGAACCTCGTACCAGCCGTCGTACGCGTAAAGGTCGATGATCCCGTCGGTCTCAGGATGCGCGGTCGAGTCGGTCACGATTCGTCGCCTTCCAGCTGCTGCAGCATGTACCACCCGGGCGCGTCGTCGGCGTCGTACGTCGCGAGCGTGACGCGCGCCTCGCCACCGACCAGGTTGACCCGCAGGTCGATCCGCGCCTCGTCTCGCTCGAGGTTCGCGACGCAGACGAGCAGATTCCTGGCGCTCACGACCGCGCGGAACGGCTCGCCCGCCATCGCCGCCGCAAGTGGGGCGGCTGCGAGCCGCCCGGCCGTCGCCGACCCGCCGGCGGCGCCGTGCGACTCCGGGGTCACCGCGAGCCCATGGGGCGCGAACGTCAACGCGACCGCCGCACCCACCGGCGCTCCCGCATCCGGCCCCGCCCCGGGCCCAGAAGCCGGCGTCGCCTGCGCTGCCGCCTCCGCGACGGCCTCGAGCCGCTCGCGGAACGCGCGCGCGTGCACGAGGGCTCCGGCGACCATGGTCACCGAGCTAAGCATGGCGTGGGTCGCGGGGGCGTTCTCGCGCGACGTCACGACGGGGTCGATGCTCGCCCCGCTCTCCGCGGTGACGCCGATCGCGAGCTGCCAATCGTCGGTCGCTCGCGCGGCGAGGCGCATGGTCGGGTAGGCGAATTCGGCGAGGCGGCGCGCGTCGTCGGCCGCGACCAGGGCTGAGAATGCGGGCGGCGCGGCGGAGGGCTCGGCCGCCCCGGTCACGGCAGTTCCGGGCGCGGCCGTTCCGGGTGCGGCATTTCCGGGCGCATCGGCCCCGGCTTCTGCGGCACCTCCTTCTGCGGCACCGTGAAGCGGCACCGAGAACGACGCCAAGGCGGCTCCCTGCGCCGACACCGTCAGCCACCCGTCGCCGATACGCAGTGCGATCGAAGCCTGGGCTTCGCCCGCGCCGTCACTCGTCGCGACAGCCCGCAGCGCGCGCGTCAACGCTGTTGCGGCCCGCCCGGTCGCGACGGCGCCGAGCGGAATGCCGGGCCAGCGGCCCGGGTCGGTGTCGGGGGCGACCACGAGGTCTGTCCACCCCGCGCCCTCTCGGAGCCGGTGCGTCGCACCATCGGTTTCGAGGTACCAACCCACCGCCATGCGCCACCACTCCAAGCCCGATCAACGCACTCACTGTAGCGAGAGGCTCCGACACTCGGCGCGGTCGAGTCCTGTCTCGGCACGCGCGCCGGCACCGCCGCGCGCCGGCACGCCGACAC
>JBQDJW010000299.1:4135-4475 GCA_052086425.1 Pseudoclavibacter sp.
AAGGCGCGCGCGAGATGTCGAGTGCTTTCGCCGCCGCTTCGCGATTCCACTCGGCCTCGCGCAGTCCGGCGAGAATCATCCCGCGCTCGAGCCGCTCGAGGCGGCTCATTCCGCGCGCCTCGGCGCGTCGACGAGCGCCGCCGGGGGGATGACCTCGAGCCGGATCTCGCCGGCCGGCGCGCGCATTGCCGAGGTCGGCGGCACGCGCCGGAACCGCGAGATGTTGCCGGGCCAGCGTTGCTTCGACAGCACGGCGAGCGCCTGCGGCGAGCGCGTCAAGGACCTGGCCGGATGCGCGCCGTGCGTGTCCGCGGCGGCGAGGCAGAGGCAGAGGCAGAGG
>JBQDJW010000300.1:0-2546 GCA_052086425.1 Pseudoclavibacter sp.
CTTGAACGTGAGGAACAGGTCGAGCAGCAGACGGATGACGGTGCCGTGGGCGACGATGAGCGTTGAGTCGTCGTGGTGCTCGTCTTCGATCGCGTCGAACGCGGCGAGCGCCCGCGCCTGCACCTGGTCGACCGGTTCGACGCTCGGATCGTCGAGCGGGCGGTGCGCGCCGGTCGAGGTCAGGTAGGTCTCGCCTTCGAGCGCCCCGAACGAGCGCTCGATGAACCCGGGCAGCACACCGGCGGGGTGAATGCCAGCGCGCGTCGAGATGATGCGCGCGGTTTCGCGTGCTCGGCCGAGCGGCGACGAGTAGATCCGCTGCCAATCGGCGTCGACGAGCAACCGGCTCGCGTCGTCGGCCTGGTTGCGGCCCCGTTCGTTGAGCGGAATATCGCTCGTGCCCTGCAGCAACCCCTTGACGTTCCAGTCGGTTTCGCCGTGCCGAATGAGCCCGATTCGCATGCTGCTCCTGTCTTCGATGCCCGCGCTCGGCCAAACGTGCTGAGCTGAAGACATCCAACCAGGCGCATGTGACATTCGGGGGATGCGTCTCGTTGTGTTCGCCGGCGGTGCCGGGGGGGGCGGCGCGGCGGCAGGGCCGGCGGGTGCACCCCGCTGGCGGCCTCCCGGCCAGCCCGCCCGGCGGACTTCCCGCGCCGGTACCCTGGCGGAATGGCGGAACGCACTCCTTGGTCGCTCGGCGCCGCGCTTCGCGGCATGTTCAGCAAACCCAAGATCGACGAGTCGACGTGGGAAGACCTCGAAGACGCGCTGATCGGCGCCGACTTCGGCCCTGACATCACCGACGAGATCGTCGAGCGGCTGCGCGGGCAGGTCGCCGAGTTCCGGATGGAAGACCCGGGTGATCTCAAGCGTCTGCTGCGGGAGACCATCGAAGAGCGGCTCGACCGGTTCGACACGACGCTGAAGCTCTCCGACCGGCCCGCTGTCACGCTCGTCGTCGGCGTCAACGGGGTCGGCAAGACGACGACGATCGGCAAGTTCGCGAAATTCCTGCGGGGCCACGGCCGGTCGGTCGTTGTGGGCGCCGCCGACACGTTCCGCGCCGCGGCCGTCGAGCAGGTCACCACCTGGGCGGCCCGCGCCGACGCGCTCATCGTGCGCCCGCAGCAGCCGGGGCAAGACCCGGCGTCAGTCGCCTACCAGACGGTCGACGCGGCCATGCGCCAGGGCATCGAGATGGTCATCATCGACACGGCCGGCCGCCTGCACACCAAGGGCGGTCTCATGGACGAACTCGACAAGATCCGCCGCGTCGTCGAGAAGCTCGCGCCCGTCAGCGAGGTGCTGCTCGTGCTCGACGCCACGACGGGGCAGAACGGCGTCAACCAGGCCGAGGCGTTCATTCAGCACGCCGGCGTGACCGGGCTCGTCATCACGAAGCTCGACGGCTCGGCGAAGGGCGGCTTCGTGCTGGCCGTTCAGGAGCGAACGGGGCTGCCGATCAAGCTCATCGGCCAGGGCGAGGGCATCGACGACATGGCGGGGTTCGAGCCGAATGTCTATGCGCAGAAGCTCGTCGGCTGACGCGCCACGGCCCGGCCGCAGCCGCGACAGGGCCCTCTACGTCGAGACGCTCATCGACGCGCCCCTCGACGAGGTCTGGCGCCTGACGCAAGACCCGCTGCTGCATCCCAGGTGGGATGCGCGATTCACGGCGATCATCCCGACTCGCGTTCGCGACGACGGTGCGCAGGAGTTCCGCTACGAGCTCGACCTCGGGCTGCACACGATTCGCGGCACCGGCGTTTCGCTCGGCGAGCGCCGCGCCGCGGGCGGCCAGCGCACCTCGGCCCTGCTGTTCGACACCGACGACCGGCTCTCCCCACTCGGCACCGTGCTCGATCGGATCATCACGCGCCGTTCACGAGGGGCGGACAGAACCGCGCCCCACGACCTCACGAAAACGCACCCTCCCGAAGTCAAGCGCGCCTTCCCGAAGTTAACTGTGCGGTCGTGGCTGTAGTGGTCGCGCCACTTTCGCCACAACTTCCCACTCAACGTGAAGACGGGCCGGGCCCGAGGGGGAGGGGGTGGGGTCCTCGTAGCGAGGACTCCCTCCTCTCCTTTGGGCTCGGCAATTTCGCGAGCTATGACCCTCCGAGGCCGCGACGCGCGAGGTTGCGCGCGTACGCCTCCGGCGTCGACGCCTCGCCCGTGCGGGCGCGAGCGGCGAGCTCGCGGGCGAAGGCCTCGAGGTCGGTGAGTCTGGCTCGCGCGTCGAGCGGTGCCGACTCGTCGAACGCGGCATCGATCGACCGGGCGAAGCGTGCGCCGACGGGGCCGAGCGGGATGCCGTAGAGGCGCGCGAGCGTGCCCTCGAGAGCCAGGTGGATGCCCTGGCTCGTGGTCGTCGGCGCGAACACCCCGCGTGAGAGGCGACCGCCGGTCGCGATGGTCGCGCGCGCGAGCGCGTCGAGCAGGGCCTCGCTCTCCGGCGATTCGTCGCCAGGCGAGATTCCGCGCCTGGCCGCCGCGCGCATCCGGTGTGCACTGTTCGCGAGGGCGAGCAGGTCGACGGTGAG
>JBQDJW010000300.1:2556-4470 GCA_052086425.1 Pseudoclavibacter sp.
GGTCATCCACGCGAACCCGCCGGCGAGCATGATCGACGCGACCGCGGCGAGCGTTTGGATGATCGTGGTCACGGGCGCCGCATCGGCGCCGTCGCGGGGGATGATCGGCACGACGATCGCGCCCGCGATCGTGAGCACGGCGAGCAGGATCGCGGTGATGGGGCGGGCCTTGCGCGCGAGGTCGGTGAACGCCGTGTGCGCCCGCAACAGCGGCGCCCGGTCGCGTGCGATCATCACGATGATCGCGCTCGCGACGGCGATGGAGATGACGGCGTAGACCGTTTCGTCTTCGTCGGCGGTCCAGTCTGCCGGGAACTCGTAGCGCAGCACGACGAGCAGCACAACGGTTGCGAGGCCGAGCGCGGTGGAGAGGATGGCGAGCGTTCGCGCGACGAATCTGACCAGGCGCTCGGTCGCCCTGATCGTGGGGCGCAGCGAGGGCGCGATCGCGAAGGTGACCGAGCGCACGATCGCGAGCGTCGCGAGCACCGTGAGCACGACGCCGCCGACCTCTGGTGCTTCGGGAACGACGAATACCGAGATGGTGCCGCCGACGACCACGATGACGGCGAGGACGACGACGAACATCGCAACGCCGACCAGCCGGCGCCAACGCGGGCCGTACTCGACCCGGTCGGCCGAGACGAGGTCGAGCCGCCTGCTGATCTCGAGCAGATTTGCCGGATGCGCGTGGCGAGCGCGCGCGTCGGCCCGGATCGGTTGGGGCGCCTCGTCACTCTCGTGCACTCGTCAAGTCTTCCACGTGCGCTGTCTTCGGCCTACGGGCGCATCCGGTGCGGTGAACTGACATCGCAAGCTGCGGCAAACTGACATCAGGGGCTGCGGTAAACCGACATCAGGCTTTTCTCGGCGACCTTGACTACGGCCGCACGACGAGCAGCTGCACGATGCGATCGTCGGCGTCACCCGGCGAGCCGCGCCCGTCGGTGTTGTTGGTCAGAATCCAGATCGACTGGGCCGGGCCGACCCCGACATCGCGGATGCGCCCGTAGTCGCCGACGAGCAGCGGCTCGGCGATCGCCTCGCCGCCGCTGATGTCGATGCGCCATAAGCGCTCGCCGCCGAGGCCCGCCATGAAGAGGGTGTCGCCGACCCAGGCGAGGCCAGATGGGCTCGCCTCGCTCGTCGACCACTGCAGCACCGGATTGCGGAACGCCGGGTCGTCGCCGACGCCCTCGACGGCGGGCCAGCCGTAGTTTGCGCCTGGCTCGATGAGGTTGAGCTCGTCCCACGTGTCTTGCCCGAACTCGCTCGCCCACAGGCGGCCGTCGCGGTCCCACGCGAGGCCCTGCGGATTCCGGTGGCCCATCGAGTAGACCTCGTTGTCGAACGGGTTGTCGGTCGGAACAGCGCCGTCGAGTTCGAGGCGCAGGATTTTGCCGCCGAGCGACGACTGGTCCTGCGCGAGATCTGGCTGCCCCGCGTCGCCCGCCGTCGCGTAGAGCAGACCGTCGGGGCCGATCGCGAGTCGACCGCCGTTGTGATTCGAGGCGCGGGGGAGGCCGGTCAGGATCGAGGCCGGCTCGCCCTCGCCGAGGGCGACGGCGCCCGACGCCGTGCTCGTGACGTCGAAGCGCACGATGCGGTTGTCGTCGGCCGACGTGAACATGGCGTAGAGCCAGGCGTCTGGCGCGTCGTCGGGGCCGATGAGCGGCGCGCCCTCGGCGATCGCGAGACCGAGTAGCCCGCCCTCGCCGCCCGCGGCGACGCCAGGCACGACCGCGACCTCGCGGGTCGTGCCGTCGGCGAGCACTTCGAGGATGCGTCCGGAATCGCGCTCCGACACGAGGGCGGCGCCTGACGCGAACCTGGCCATCGACCACGGTGCATCGAGCCCCGTTGCGAGCTCCTCGGCCTGGTCAGTCGTGATCGTGACCGGCCCGGGCTCGTCGA